>JAFQOH010000059.1:0-26862 GCA_017403345.1 Thermoguttaceae bacterium | reverse complement strand
GCATTCATGGCACCTGCATTCATGGCACCTGCATTCATGGCACCTGCATTCATGGCACCTGCATTCATGGCACCTGCATTCATGGCTCGCAAAGCGCGTACGGTCTCGCCGACGGCAGATGCGCGCAAGATTTCCTCATGCGCCATTTCCGTCAGGAGGAAATTCTTCGGAAACGCACTCATTCCGGGCAGCTGGCGAACTTTTGGGAGCCGTTCCGTTCTTTCTTCGCAGAGGCGTGCGTATTCGCGGACTTTCTCGGAGAAGTTTTCCGCCTGTCCAAGGAGTTCCGCACGCAATTTTCGAATTTCTCGGATCTTTTTTCGGAGACTGTGCATTTCCCGCAGCGGTCCGCGCAAAGGACGCAAAGCCCGAGCATCGTACGGAAACGCCTCTTCCACAGAGCAGCAGGAATCGAAGTTCGGCAGCTGGATTCCGAGCCTCCGATAGTCGATCGCCAGCTGCGCTTCCGAATCCATCTGCTGACGGTAAAGATCCGCCAAACGCCCGCGCAGCGTCTCGATCCATTCCTGCTGCTGGAAAAAGGTTTCCAGAACGGAGGCTTTTTGGATCAGTTCCGGATCGAAAGAGATCTGGCATTTTCTGTCCTGGATCTCCTGGATCTGCGCGTTGAGTCCGTCGCGTTCTTTACGGAGGTCAGCCATTTCCTGCCGGATCTTCTTCAATTTCGTTCGTCCCTCGCCGAGCTGTTCGATCCCAGAGTCAGAGAATTCGCCAAGTTCCGGATCTTCTGCGTTGAACTCCACGATCTCGGCATCGATCTGCGTTCGGGTCTCCCACTCTTCCTGGATCTCCTGGGCGGTTTCGAGGATCCGGAGCCGGTGTTTTTTCTGACGGATCGTTTCCTGAAGTTCACTCTCTTTGGCCTCGAGTGCCATGAGTTCCGCGTGGATCTTTCCGTACTGACGGTTTTGCGTCTGGAGATTTTCCTGCTGACGGAGGAGGATCTGCCGATAGTTCCAGAGGCTTAGGAGCTCGGTAGGCTGTTTGCGTCCGGAATTACTTTGCGCACGGAAAAATGGGGACGCAAAGAATTCATCGCACCGTTGGAGTTCCTCTGGACGGAGGCGTTCCGGAATGCCGTTCGGCGCAAGGAGCATTTGGCGGGTCGCGGACAGTTTCGCTAAAATATTCACCAGCGAGTACCGTGCCATTCCCGTACTCAAGTCGTAGAGTCGGCGAGCAGCTTCCGTGGAATCGAGGACCGCCAACTGCTGGAGTTCCTGCAGGCCAAGGGCAAAAATACTGTTGAAGAGTTTTTCATCAAGTTCCAGTCGGGCACCATTTTCTCCGTCTCGCGGATCTGCGGAGAGTTCCAGAAGATTTCGCCAATGGAAGGAATCCTGATGCACGCCGTCTGCGTCCGTGATGCTCAATCCATCCGTAATATTGCGCGTCAGATACAGTCTCTGAAAGCCGTCTTGGGCAAAAAAAGGAAGTTCAGACCCTTGGAAGGCTGCCGTTCGTTCCATTTCGGAAAGAGACTCGGCGCGAGACGCGAGATCTGCGCCTGCCCCGTTTGCGCGTGCCCCGTTTGCGCGTGCCCCGTTTGTGCGTGCCCCGTTTGCGCGTGCTGTCTCTGCTTCCTGACGCAGTTCCTCTGGCACAGAGCGGCCCCCAAACTCTCCCAGTGTACCGGAAACGGAGTCAGAAAAGCTGTGCGGAACAAGAAGCCTGCGAACATTCAGTTCACCCATCGGAGTCTGTACGCAAAGGCTTCCGCCTGTTTTTTCAGGAGCCTCACGGAACGCGTACGCCAAACGCTCTGCGGGAAAACCGTAAAAGACCGAGCGGATGAACTGCATCAGCGTCGTTTTACCCGTTTCGTTTGGACCATAGAAAAGATTGACGCCGGCTTCCAGATTTTGGAGCCGCAGACCGTTCCATTTACCAAATTTTTCAATGTGAAGTGCGCGAATGATCATCGGTTGCGTTCCTCCTGTGCCTGAGCCAGCGCGCTTGCGCCGAGAATGGAGGCTGCCTCAAGGATCCGGATCTCGTCTTCTGGAGGCACTTGGACCATTTCCCGGAGAAGAGTCGCTCGCTGTTCTTCCGCAAGGAGCTCAAAAAGATCCAGGGAATGGGACGCAAAATCCGGATGCCGCGTCTGTCCCGTCGGATTCATCAGATGAAATTGAGCCAAACGCAGAAGGTCGCCGAGCATCGTTTCTGCCTGACTCCACGAAAACGGGATCAGACCCGTACGAACCGGGGTGATGCTGACTGTCCAAGGGGAACCGGGAAGCGTTTCACCGGCCGGCCGCAATTCTGAAAACAAAAAATCGCTGAGGCTCGCATTTTCGCGCTGTGCCGCATCCGAGCCTGCACCGGAAACTGCATCGGAAACTGCATCGGAAACTGCATCGTGTTCTACGCTTTCTTCGAGCAGGAGGCGGAGCATTTCGCCATGCGCCGGTTTTCCGGAAGCCAATTTCCAAAAAACGAAGACACGCTCGCATTCTGTACTTCGCGCCGTGCCGCTGCCGTCCGCAGAAACCGCGTTTGCAGAAGTCTGATCTTCGGCGGAACTCTCGAGCCGGGCCGGCTCTGTTTTGCGTGAAAATTCCTTTCGGAGCGTCTCTTTCATCCAACGGGCAAGCGACTCTCTGTTGGTGACCTCGCCAGGGATCCGTTTTTCCAAAATTCGCCATCCGATCGTTTCTGTCGGGAAAAATTGGAGAGAGACCGGAACGTCTCCGTCAAGATCCATCTGAACGACGGTGACTCCCGCAGGTGAAGGCTCTTTCCCATCCTTCCCGGTCGGCAGCTCGTGGTACTGGATCGGTCCCGGAGAATGCAGAAAAACGCGTTTGCCCGACTCATAGGAGTACTGCACGGTGAAACGTTCTTGCGTTCCCGTCAACGCAGCATACGGCACCTCACAGACGGATGCGGAGAAAACAGTACGCGGCTTGGAAACTTGCAGACCAGAAATGCTTTGCTGCTCGGAAACGCTCTGCTGCCCAGAAACGCTCTGCTGCCCAGAAACGCTCTGCTGCCCAGAAACGCTCTGCTGCCCAGAAACGCTCTGCTGCCCAGAAACGCTCTGCTGTTCGGAAACGCTCTGCTGCCCAGAAACGCTCTGCTGCCCAGAAATGCTCTGCTGCCCAGAAATGCTCTGCTGCCCAGAAACGCTCTGCTGCCCAGAAACGTTTCCGGTCCCATCGGAAATTTCACTCGAAACAGAAGGTCCGCCTTCCACGAAGACGGAACGTTCCGCAGAAAACGCGTTTTTACCGCAAAAAGTCCGTTCGTCCGGACAGATCGCGATCGTCTGAAATGGAGGCAGTTTTCCATCCGGAAGCCGCGAAAAATCGTAATGTGAAAAATCGGGCCGTTCACTTTGCCAGCTCGCGATGAAAATATTTTTCGGCGAGTCGGGAAGGCGGAATTTTTTGATGTGCGCCTGATTCGACGGGAAAAGAAAAACGTTTTCCGGAAACCGAAAATCCGGCAGTATCCACTCTTCGAGAGAACGTTCCAGCTTCCAGTACACGGGGATCCCGCGCTCCTGAAGACGGCGAAACTGCCCGGCAAGAAACGCGATCCCGCGCGCTCCGCAGAGATCCGGCTGCAAAATATTGCCGGTCAGAAGGACAAAATCCACGTTCTGCGCGATAGCCAGTTCAAAGACCCGTGCCGCACTCGTCCAGACCGCCTGAAGGCATTCTTCTCGAATGGATGCTGAAAGCTCCGGAAACACGCCGCCGAAAAGAGGGCTTGCCGTCGACTCAAACATGAGGCCGTCTTCAAAAACATCTTTACCTGCTCCTGAAGTTTCGGGTTCAGAGGCACTGGTTCCTAGATCCGCGAGGTCGGACGTACTGGAGACCGGATCGAAGCCCTGCGAGTCGGAAACCGTGTCGGAAAAACTGGATGAAACCGAGTCGCCCTTCCCGCCGGACAGACCCTCCCCTGCACATTGCCCCGAAACTGAAAATGCGCGAGTCCGGCTCGGCTGCATCCAGCAGGTGACGGGAGTGTGAAGCTGAAAATTCGATGCGTGGAGGAATTTAATGATTTTCACGTATGGCTCATTTCATCCTGAAATAGCACAAAGACCTTTTGGGGTCTTTGGCTATTGTTTGTTTGTAGTCTTTGCCTAATTTCCCTAAATTATACCACAAACCGCGAAAAATTACCAGACCGCCCGACGCAAATTTTCCATTTTTTCCGCAAAAAAAGCAAAATTTTTCCTTCTCCATCCCGTCCGTTTACGGCAAGTGCGTACCGGTCAGGTGCCGATCTCACCACTGAGAGCACTGAAGAGACGCAGAAACACTCTGAAAAGAAAGAGGAAAAAGGGAGTGAACGTGCCCTAACACGAATTTCACGGAAAACACGAAAAGACGCGAAAAATTTAAAATATTTTTGATCGCCTTTTGGTGAATTTCGCATCTTTTCGAGTTTTTCGTGCTTCCTTTCCGTGTCTTTCGGTGAACTCCTCAGCGGTTTCAGTGGTGAAACTGGTGCGCAGTTCCCGGATGCTCCCTTTTCAAGACAGTAATATTACGGAAATATTGCGGAAAACTCTTCCCAGATTCACTTTTTTTGGAAAAAATCCTGCACTGGTAGTGGTCCCCCACTGGACAAAATCACAAAATGTGGTAAAATAAAAATCTAAAATCGACACGGACCTGGTCCAGCGTATGTGTCGAATGCAGAACCCCCAAAAAACTCAAAGGAGAATTTCATGGAACGCGTTTTCAATTTTTCGGCCGGTCCAGCCGTTTTACCGCTTCAGGTCCTTGAAGAAGCTCAGCGCGATTTGCTCGCCATGCCGGGCGCCGGAATGTCCATTCTCGAAATGAGTCACCGTTCGAAGCCGTTCCAGGCGATCATTGATGCGACGGAAGCGAATATCCGCAAAGTCATGAACGTCCCGGACAATTACAAAGTGCTCTTCCTGCAGGGCGGTGCCTACCTGCAGTTCGGTATGGTCCCGATGAACCTTTTGAAAGGCGGTTCTGCTGACTACATCTGCACGGGAACTTGGAGCAAAAAAGCACTTGCCGAAGGAAAGACCCAAGGTACGGTCCGCTGCGCGTGGGACGGTTCTGCCGACAACTTCAACCACACTCCGGATGATTCCGAACTCGATCTCGATCCGAATGCTGCGTACGTCTACTACACGTCGAACGAAACGATCCAGGGCGTTCAGTTCAAAACGGAACCGAACGTCGGTAACGTTCCGCTCATCTGCGACGCCTCGAGTGAATTTATGTACAAACCGCTCGACATCAGCAAGTACGGCTGCATTTACGCTTGCGCCCAGAAAAACTGCGGTCCGGCCGGCGTCACGATCGTGATCATCCGCGAAGACCTCGTCGAAAACAGCGCTGACGGTCTGCTCGGCGTCCTTTCTTACAAAAAAATGGCCGAAAACGGCTCCATGCTGAACACTCCGCCCTGCTTCTCGATCTACATCGTGAAACTCGTCACGGAATGGATCATGAACACCATCGGCGGCGTTGACAAACTCTACGAGATCAACAAAATGAAGGCGCAGCTCCTTTACGACGTGATCGACAGCTCCAACGGCTTCTACCTCGGACACGCTAAACCGGAATGCCGTTCGCTGATGAACGTTCCGTTCAAAATGGCCACCGACGAGCTCAATGACAAATTCCTCGCCGAAGCGAAAGCTCTTGGGCTGGAATCTCTCAAAGGTCACCGCAGTGTCGGTGGTTTCCGCGCCTCGATCTACAATGCGATGCCTGTCGAAGGCGTTCAGAAGCTGGCTGAGTTCATGAAAGATTTCATGCAGAAAAACGGCTGATCTTTCATGAATGGAATGGAGTTCTGTCGACCGTTTTTGTGACGATCTCCAGAAAAAAACGGAAACAGAGTGTCTTCGGGCACTCTGTTTTTTAGGATTTTCCAAACTTTTCTTACGCTCAACCACTTACCCCCCAGTACCGACACGGAGGTCCCATGGCCAAATTCAACTCATCACGCAGCAAAACTGCCCGCAATCCCGGACCGGTCGGACGGGTCAAGATGTTCGATCAGTCGAGATCTCGTTCTGGAGGCCGAAGTCGTTCCGCCTCCTCTCGCCAGGGAGATCCCGGCAGTTCCCCGCGTTCTGGCGGACGGCGCCGTCGTGCGTCTTCCAATTCCATGGATTTTACGGAGGCGAATGACTATGTGCGTATGGAGGCTCCCGCCCGCAAGGGTAAAGAGAATGTTTCGAAGCACTTCAACCCTCTGAATTTCCTGCGTGCAGACGAAGAAGACGGCGTCGTGAACCTTCCTTCGATGGATTATGTCGAGATGAACGACCGCGACTTTGCACGTCTGCGTGACCGCGGCGGAAAAAAAGCTGGACGCAATACTTCTTCCCGTTTCGACGGCACAGTTGGTCCAAGATCGAAAGGGCGGGATGAGGATCTTGGTGCCATTGAGCGCGGCAGAGCAGCCTCCGGGAAATTCATGAAAGATTTCCGGGATGCGAAGTCGGCTCGCAAACCCGCCAAAGGCAAACGGGCAGGTCTTCAGACCTCCAATTCTCGAAATGACCGAGGCCGTACGCTGACGGATTCCGCGTTCGCCGCGATCCAGAAGCAGAAAGCCGGCCTGAAGAAACCGACGCAGCGTAAAAATGCGGTCACGGAGGGGGAACGGCTTCAGAAAGTTCTGGCGGCTGCAGGTTTTGGAAGTCGGCGCGATTGCGAGGAATTCATCGTGACTGGCCGAGTCATGGTCGATCGTGAAGTCGTGACGGAACTTGGAACGCGCGTGCTTCCGCATCAGACGATCCACTTGGACGGTCAGCTGGTCCGCCGGCCGAAAAAATTCGTTTACTACGCGCTCAACAAACCGGGAAACGTCATTTGCTCGAACGACGATCCGGACGGCCGTCGGCGTGCGCTGGACTTCATTCACGAAAATGTTCCGGGACTTTTTGCGGTTGGACGGCTGGACCTTCACAGTGAAGGGCTTCTGCTGATCACCAACGACGGCGAGCTGGCCAATCGCCTGACGCACCCCAGTTACGCAGTACCGAAGGTCTACCGGGTCCGCGTTTCTGGCACTCCGACTCGTGCGGAGATCGCGCAGATCTGCCGCGGCGTTTACCTTGCGGAAGGGTTGGCAAAAGCAGAAGAAGTGCGGCTGCGTCACTCCTACTATGACGGGACGTCTGTTTTGGAACTGACCCTGCGGGAAGGCCGAAACCGCGAAGTTCGCCGAATTTTGGCCAAGATCGGGCACAATGTACTGGATCTTGTTCGTGTTTCGATCGGCGACGTGAAGCTCGGAAAACTTCCGCTTGGTGCGTACCGTCCGTTGACGTCACAGGAAGTACGCAGTTTGAAAAAATTGGTCGGACTGAATGAAAATCGGGCGTCCATTTCTGCTTCATCGGAAACGGGAACGCAGAAAGTGAAAGACGCGAAAGACGCGAAAGACGCGAAAGACGCGAAAGAGGAAAAAGCTCCCAAAACGCAGAAAGTCCAGAAGAAATCCAAAAAAGCCAAGATCTCCAAAGATGAACTGAAAGAAAACACGGTTTCGGCTGGGATGGAAGACGCCGGTTTGGGGACGGACGCTCTACAGGCAACCCCCGCTTCGGCAGATGCTCTCTACGAGGCGTGGAAAGCGGAGATGAACGTTTCCGAGTCGGAGAAGTAGTTTTCAAGTTGGAGAAGTAGTTTTCAAGTTGGAGAAGTAGTTTTCAAGTTGGAGAAGTAGTTTTCAAGTTGGAGAAGTAGTTTTCAAGTTGGAGAAGTAGTTTTCAAGTTGGAGAAGTAGTTTCCGAGTTGGAGAAGTAGTTTTCAAGTTGGAGAAGTAGTTTTCAAGTTGGAAACGCAATTTTCGTCGAACTTCTCATTCAGACCTTGCACGTCAGAGACCGCTGAACGCTCTGAAATCGGCAGCGGTGCGGTCTTTTTCTCCGAAACAGATACTAATTTCAGAAAATGCCCTTGACTTTTAGGCAAATTTCGTTAAAATATAATGGTTGGATGGTTTGGTTGGATTTTTTTAGAAAAATTCCCCAAAATCGTCAAAAGAGAGACAAAATTTGAAACCCGACTCCCGTGTTGTGCATAAAATTCAGTGAGGGGATCCATGAGGAGATCTGATCCTATGAAAAAATCGTACTGGCAGCAAAAAGTCGTGCTGGTGACTGGCGGTTCCAGTGGACTTGGCTTGGAGATCGCATCCGCTTTTGCGGAAAATGGCGCACGAGTCATCCTCGTTGGGCTTGAAAAGGAGGCGGTGGAAGAAACTGTCCGAACTTTTCGGGAAAAGGAACTGGATGTGACTGGATTTCAGGCAAATATCTGTCTTGACGAAGACGTTGAGCGTCTGAGATCTGAGATCACGGCACGTTTCGGACGGCTGGATGTCCTTGCGAACGTTGCGGGACGGACTGACCGCGGAAAGATGCTTCAGTGCGATGCCGGCCATTTTGCCAAAACGATGGAGCTGAATTTCATCGCTCTGGTACGTGTTACACATACATTTTTACCGATGCTTCTTGAATCTCGCGGGCACATCATCAACATTGGGTCGCTCGCTTCCAAATCCGCGTCACGGTGGACGGGGGCATACCCGGCCAGCAAGCACGCAGTGGCGGCGTACTCGCAGCAGTTGAGGCTTGAGCACAAACAGGACGGTCTGAAAGTCCTTTTGGTTTGTCCCGGTCCGATCCAGCGCGAAACGGAACGTCTCTATCCGCTTGAAGGTCTGGAAGATCTTCCGGAGAGCGCCAGGCGGCCCGGAGCTGGAGTGAAGGTGAGCCGGATCTCGCCGCAGATGCTGGTCTCCGCGATCCTCAATGCCTCGGAAAAAGGGAAAGTCGAGCTGGTCCTTCCCAAAAAAGCTCGTCTTCTCTTCATCATCAGTCAGATCTGTCCGAAATTGGGGGACTGGCTGGTACTGAAAAATACTTGAGAGCCGCGTTGGTCCAAACTGCGGACGGTACGCTCCTCTCGTTCATGAAAAATAAAAAATTTCGTTTGAGTATTCATTTTGAAGGAGGATTCTGATGAAAAAAATGATTTTTGGTTTGGTTTTCACTTCCGGTGTTCTTGCGGGAACGGCTGGAATAATACAAAGTTTTGCCCGGGACGCATCCGGAGAAATTGAGATCCTGGATCCGCAGGCCATCCGTTTGGCTGATGGGGCGTCGGATCAGGACGCGCAGGATCAGGACGCGCAGGCTCAGGACGCGCAGGATCAGGACGCGCAGGATCAGGACGCGCAGGATCAGGACGCGGGCGTAAATGGGAAAGAAAAGGACTACTGGGTCGGTGCCCTGATCGGCCCGGTTCCGGAACCGATCCTCGTTCACATTTCTGAGGACCTGCTCGCAGAGGGTAAAGGGGTCTTCCTGAACGAGATCGTCGAAGGTTCACCGGCAGAAAAAGCGGGATTGAAGCAGTTTGACATCGTGGCGAAAGTCGGCGGCGAGACCGTCGATCCGGAATCTTTCATCCAAAAAGTCCGTGAAAGCAAAGGTGAAAAGCTCGTCTGTGAAGTCCTGCGTTCCGGAAAAGTTCAAACGCTGGAGCTGACTCCGGAAGTTCGTCCGGACCAGCCGAATGCTGTTCGTCCTCAGCCGCACATCTTCCGTATGCCGGGCGGACGTCTGGTCGTGCCGAACTTCGAAATGCCGGAAGATATGAAAGAGATGGTGCCCGAATCGCTGGAAGAAATGCCGGAAATGTTTGACGGCGAGATGTTTCCGGAAGATTTTCCGATCCCGGAAGAAGTGCGCGAAATGCTTCGCAAGCAGCGCGGTATGTTTCGTCAGCCCAACCAGCGCGCGGTACCGAACTTCCAGTTCCACGGCGGACAGAAATCGCACATGCAGATCGAAGTCACGCCGAACGGAACGCGTGTGACCCGCAAAATGGAGACGGAAGTCGATGGTGAGCCGTTGACCATTCTGTCCAAAAAGGAAGGGGAAGAGCCGGCGGAACTCCTCATTGAGTGGGGGGAGGAATCCTACGAAATTACGGAAGAAGAGCTGGATTCGCTTCCGGAAGAGATCCGCGGACACGTAAAGTCTTTCTTGGGATCGGATTCCATCCAGATCCATACGGACGGGCTTTCTACGCAGCCGTTGCCGTTGCCGGAAGGCGTGGCTGAAGAGGCAGCGAAAGACGCTTCTAAAGACGCTTCTAAAGACGCGGGAGCTGCAAAAGACGGAGAAGCTGCAAAAGACGCGGAAGCTGTCGGAGATGCGGAGACTGCTAAAGACGCAGGAGCTGCAAAAGACGCAAGCGGTGCCGGTAACGCTGTGAAAGATGGTGTAAAAGCCAACAAAAAAGGGAAGGCCGAAAATAAAAAAGGGAAGAAAAAGGCTGCAGCCAAAAAATCGAGCAGCATCACGGCTGAGGATGACGCTGAAAACGGTGGTTCAGACGAAATTCCGCTTGATTCCAAAAAAATCATTGACCTGAGATGAGACGTTGCGGTAACGGCTGGAAAGGGCGATCCTCTGGAGGGCCGCGTCGCTGAAAGAAAAAGGAAGCGCATTGAGATCTGTGCGCTTCCTTTTTTTTCTCGTGAGTGCTTTTCTTTTTCAGTCTTGCTCTGCTCTGCCTTTCCGGAAATCAGAAAACGGGACGCAAACTAACGTTCAAAGTACCGGTATAGGAACCGTCCATCTGGTGCGGCATCGCCATTTCGATAGAAGTTCAGGATCTCACCATCCGTTCCGTCACCGGCAGAATTGTCTGCCCATTTGAAACGCAAGTCGATCTTTCTTTCGGCCATTCCTAGCATGCGGCGCGGGATCTGCACTTCAAGCGTCTTTCCGTCCACCTTCATGGGGACGCGTCCAACTTCCTGCCAATTCCATCCGTTTTCAGTGCAGACTTCCAGAATGGCAGACTTTCCATCCGGCGCGATCCGATTTACGACGTACTGAAAGTGGTTCCAGTGCGGCCTCTCCCCGGAGAGTGAGACTGAAAGGAAGAGACGCATCCAGCCGGGGTCGGTGAACGGCGTCAGCGGGTCGGCACACAAAACGCGAAAGGTGAGGGTCTCGGAATCATGCGAGACGAAACACTCCGCAATATCGTTCCGTCCCGTCTCATTTTTCAGCCGAAGCGAACCGTACCCTTCGGCATCACGCGGCAGCGTGTCACGGAGGGCGTCACGATAGACGGGGTCCTCGTCGGCAGCACGTTGGGGACGGACTCCGCGAAAACGCCGGACTCCCTGAACGAGCTGATGGTAAAAGTGATCCTGCAGGATCCCGGAGGACGGTTCCAGATCACGGCTGAATTCAGGCGAGTACTGGTCCGGGAAGGCTCTTTCCTTTCCCATCCACTTGGCAAAAAAGCCGGCAGTCCATTCATTCCACCCTGTGATGAAGAGGTAATCTGGGTCGAGTTCCTGCGCACGATCTAGCTGCTGCGCAAAATTCTCCCCCCAGAGAAAACGGTCCGGCTCGTCTTTTCGCGGATTTCGGTCCGGCGCAAAATGCAAATGTTCTCCGGGCTGCAGTTCATCTTCGGAAGGTCCAACGTAAGCGCGTCCGAAAACGTTTCGGTCATTCATTGCCGCGAGGCCGACGTGTCCGTCACCGGCACTCCAGGAATGATTCTGCGCGACGCCTGCTGCGCACATTTCGAAAGTTCCGTCACTCCGTTTTCCGTAACCATGCTGCGGAAAGACCTCCAGCCAGCACCATTGATCTGGCATCTTCGGTCCAAGTGCGTACGCGGCTTGAAGCGGTCGGAAGGTAAAGAAACGGAGGATCTCCTCCCAATCTTTTCGGTCTTCCGGCGAGGCCGTTTCGTCGTGAAGAGCCTGTTCGATGACCCACGGATCTGCATGGACCAGCGGCCGGCCGTTCCAGTAAAACCAGAGATCACGGAATTTTCCGGGCCGGTAAATGTCGCGGTAGAGCTGAAGCAAACTGTCTCGCAGATGTGTTTGACGCCAGAATGGAAGCATGAAGGCACATTTTGGCGTACGGAAACCGTCGCGGCGCATGGAGGCCCACGTTTCCAGGAGCGTCCAGGTCGAGTCCATCCACGTGAGCGTTCCGTTTGTTGCGTCGAAGATCACTGCATCAACTCCGGCCGCGCTGAGCATTTGAGCGTGCCTGCGCGAGACCCACGCATCGGTCGTCCGGTAAAATCCGAAAAGCGGCTCATCCCAATGGTGCCGCGGACCGCATTCACCCCAGGCAGGATCAAACGGACGCTCCGCGATCCCTGGATTTTTGGCCAAAATCTCCGCATTGCTGCTTGGTACGATGTCCGCGACGCCCCGACCTTCATGCCAGGTCCAATAGAAGATCCCGACCTGCTTTTTGCGCGGAAGTCCAAGCGTCTCCGAATCCCCCAAGACCCGCCCCAGCCCGTCGATCGCATCCCAAGTGTCGGCAAAGAGATCCCGCTCGGAAAAACGCGACTCGGAAAGCGTTCCGTTTTCTGCCGAGACCCTGTCTGTTTCAGGCGGAGAAAGAGGCGGAGCGGTCAGTTTTGAGTAAAGAGTCCACGAGCCGGAAAATGGGATCGGAAAACCTTCGGATCCTGCGCTCATTTCGTAAGCGCCGGGCTTTTCCGTACCATTCAGGAAGGAAACGACTCCCTCGTGAGACGTTGGGACCATCCAGACGCCGACATTTTCCGCAGCTCCGTCAAGTTCCCAATAGAATTCTCCGCCAGAAAGAGGTTCAAATTCAAGCGAAAGCATCGCATTGTCCGGAAAGTCTGTGAACGTTTTTCGTGCCGTCGGTTTCTGTGCCCGTGACGCCTCAACAGACCCCATCCATCGATAGAGAGAAAGCGTCAGACTGCCGACGGAATTCCCGTAGCTCGGACAGCAGACCGAAATATTGCAAAACTCTCGGTCCATCCGAAATCGCGCACCCGCAAAGCCGCCTTTTTCGATAAGGACAGGAAAATGCGGCTCGCTGCGTTCAAAAAGATCCAGGCGCCCAAAATATCGGCCTGAAAACTCTGCGTCCTTCTGCTCTGCTCCAGCCTCCCCGAAACGTGACTCCGCCTCTGATCCACTTGCGCCCAACGCAGTTTCCGCGGCAGTTTCAGCGGTAGTTTCAGCGGTAGTTTCAGCGGCAGTTTCCGCGGCAGTTTCAGCGGCAGTTTCAGCGGCAGTTTCAGCGACAGTTTCCGCGGCAGTTTCAGCGGCAGTTTCAGCGGCAGTTTCAGCGGCAGTTTCAGCGGCAGTTTCAGCGGGAAAAGACGGCTCGGAGGCCAGTAGAAGCCCCGCTCCCAACGTACTCACTGAAAAAAACAGAGTTTGCTTCGTACGGATAGGAATTCGCAAAAAACTCTGAAAAAATCTCATTATGAAAAACTCCTTCATTCTTGACAGGATCCGAACATCGCATCTCAAATTTGAAGATCACGAAGATCGGATCCATTCATTACAGGAGATCCTCGGAGGAGATCCTCGTTGGACCACAGGAAACTCAACGGAGGGGATCTCCGCCTTAAAACCGTTTCATCGCCGATGCCGGGAACGGTACGCCGTCAGAAAACGCCGTTCCTGAGAGAGACGAAGCTGCGCGCGATTCTCCAAAAGGAAATGCTGAAGTTCCTCTCGTAAAAGCGCTGTGCTCTCGGGATCTTCCCCAAACTTCCAGAGCGGACCGGCTTCCATTTGCCAGCCAGGCTCGGAAAGCGCAGAGGGGACCCGCTTTGGAAGTACAGACGTACCGTTTTTGGATCCCTTTGCACGATCCAGCCAATGCGATACCCTACTAAAAACCTCGCCGACCCAGCGTCTCGTCTGACGTTCGGCAAGAATGTGTCCATTTCTTTTCCTGACAGGCAGCTGCGCTCTCTCATCTTCAGGCGAAGCATTTTCTTCTGACGGTGCGTGAACCGGCGAACGAGACGCAGACGGAATGCGATCCTGCGAGGGGGCCGCATTTTCCGGCTCCTCTCCGTCATGCAAAATGCGGACGAGGAGCGGTTTCGCTTCCAGCTCTTCCCAAAACTCCCGGAGCTCCGTGAGGCTTTTCTCTTCCGCGGCCTTTTCTTCCGGAGTCACCCGGCTGCGGGAAAGGAGAACGAGAACGTCAGCGTGAGCCGGTTCTGTTCCGCACTCCGTTTCACGGAAAAATCTCCGAAACGGCACGAAATTCGTCCAGGTGGTCTTCGCGACGGCAAACGATTCCACGCTCCAGCCGTCTCCGTCGGTTTCCGGAATGAAATCTGAAAACAGTACCGTTTCATCTGCAGAAAGTGCCCGCGCTTCCTGCTCTGCTTCGCCGATTTTCCTGACGTGATGCTTTCGCAGACTCTCGGGAGTCAGTTCGCGCACTCCGATCCGGATCGGCCCCGCCTCTTCCTCCTTCCAAAACAGGAGACCGGAGTAGAGCTCCACCGCGTAGAATCCCGCAAGTTCCAGCACACAGAGAGCGGAACCGACACCAAACTGGCGCGAGTAGAATTTCAGGATCTTTTGATTGATGCTCCGCCGAAGCTCCAGCACGCCGGCCGAGACAGGATCAAACCAGAGGACTCTGCGATAGATCCCGAACGTCCAGACGTAGGCTCCGTAGAGCTTCAGGCCGAAACGCAGATCCCGAAGCCGCAGATAGTCCATTCCGGGAAATTCGCGTGCGAGCATTTTTTGAAGCCGTCCCACGAGGATCCTCTGTGCCTGAAGCAGTTCCGCCAGCGAGATCGAGTACGCCGGCTTGGATCTTCCGGAGTACTCCCGATCCACCTGCTCAATGATGTGCCGAACGGAGCGAAGAAGTGCCGGGATCCCTTCCAGCTCCTGCACTTTCAGCGAATCGATCGTTTTCTGGACGTTCTCAAAAGCCTCACGTTCCTTTTTCAGCCAGCGCGGATCCGGGGCGATCGTCAAGAGCGGAAAACTCGTGCGGTTTTTCAGCCAGAAAAAAATGAATCCGAGTGCCGCACCGCCCGCAAGGATCACGAGCCCATGCTTTTGCGCGATCTGCACCATCCATTCCCGCGTGAAGGGCGCGGGTTTCTGGGGGCCATTTTCGGAAAGCTCCTGCGTTCCCGCCGGCTCCGGATCTGCGGAATGAATTCGTTCGGACGCCAATTCCTGGGACGCTGAAGTCAGGGATTCTGAACTCTGGGATTCTGAACTCTGGGATTCTGAACTCTGGGATTCTGGAACTGTACGGTACGCCTTCTCGAGCGGAAAAAGAACGCCGCCGACGCACAGACAGGCAAAAAGGGAACCGGCATAGAGAAACGCCATCCACTGCGGAGTCGCTAAACGCGAGTGAAAAAAAACGTTCACCGAAGAAAAACGTCCCGGCGTCTCCGCTTTCGTTTCCGCAGCGGACCGTTCTGAATGGGCGGCGGGAGGAGCTTGAGAGTCTTGGGATCTCTGCGAGTCTTGAATGTCTAACTGGAATTTTCCGCCGTAAAGAAGGACGGAGTAGTCGCCAACGATTTGGAAAAGGATCGGAAAAACTTTTCGTACCGCGTAACGCATTCCCTGTATGCGAATTCCTCCTTTCGCACGCACTTCCCCTTCCGCAGTTTCAGTATCTGCAGACTGTCGGGAAGTGGATGCAGAGGCGGAATTTCTTCCCAACGCCATCCAACCGCCGGATCTTTTCTTTCCTGTTCGCGTTTTGGAGGAGGAGGGCAGGAACCAGAGAAGATGCGAGAGCTTCACCCAATCCAAGAGCGGCTGGTCTCCCCAATGCACGCCGGTCAGTTTCTGCGTCAGGTCGCCCGTGCGGAAACCGGCAAGTTTGCGCGTCAGGTCCGCCGAGATCCGGTCGACCAGCAAAAGTGCGTAGCTCAGAGGAATGTCCAGCTCCGGATTTTTACTGCGGATGCCATAGACCCGGGCAACTCGCGCATTTAGGTCTAAGATCGCATTTAAAATATTACCCTGATCGGTGAAAGTCAACTTCTCGTAGGGAAAATCGCGCACAAAATCCTCGACCACCTTCCGCGCAGCCGCCTCTCGTTCCGGAGTCGACCGACGGGGTAGACGCCATTGACGAACTGCCAGACAGAACAGCAAAACCGCAAGAAATGCAATCGCCGAGCAGAGCCAGAATCGATCCCAAAACCAAAGAAAACGTTCATGGTCGGAAAAAAGTCCCCAAACTCCAAGCCCCGCCATGAAAAGGATCGGAGACATCATAGCCGTCAGTATGGGGATCAGCCAGAGGAGCTGGTTCCAAAGCAGGGTGCGGATGAAACTGGGAGGACGGTGCATGATCTTGCGATTCCTTCAAAATGAGGCGGAAAGTCAAGGAAAAATACAGAAAGTCAGGCCGCCGCGAAATCGTCCTGACTTTCACTAAAATTCAAAATAGACCTCCAGTATTCTGAGCAGCCGACTCACTCGTCACCATTTTCGGCTTCACCATCTTCGGCTTCACTCTCATCCTCCTCGTCATCAGAAGAGGTCTCATGGTGCTCAATGTACGGATAGTAACGCTCAAAATTGAAATTTGGACTGTTATCCAAGTCGTGGCACTGGATGCAGATCGCTTTGGATTCCCGCGCTTCCAGATGCAATGCTTTCCGATAGCGCGCCTGAAGTTTCGCATTGCTTCCGATCTCTGCATGCATGTGGAGCGAACCTGGCCCGTGGCACGACTCACAGCCAACGTCTTTCAGCTGCGGCGTCTCTTTCATGCCAAGGAATCCGGACTGGAACGGAAGGCGATGCTCGGCACTCCATCCAACGACGTGGCACGCAATGCACTCGGGGTCGAACGTGCGGGGCGGAGTCGATTCTTCAAGAGACTTCCACGCCATCGCATGACGCGACTTTTTCCAGACCTCGTACGACTCTTTGTGGCACGATTCGCAGCGTTTGGAACCGACGTAGATCCCATGCGTCTTCATGAACGGATTTCGCGCCGGGCGAACGCCAAGCCCGTCAAGCCCCTGGAGTTTCAACTGTTCTTGGTAGAGCGCCATGAGATCCAGGATCTTTTTCGAAGAGGGAAACCGGGAATCCATCGGGACTCGCTGGTAAAGAAGCGGCTGCCGGTCATCGTCGTAGAGGCCAAGCACGATGACGTTCATTCCCTTTTCACCGATCGAAATCACATACTGTCCCGTCTCGGGAAGCACTTCCGGAACCGACGGCGAAACCGGCGGACCGTCCGGCGTCACGATGATGTCGAGATCCGGGAATTCCCGCGCGAGCGCCTTCGATTCCTCCATCGAGGCGTGCGAAAGCAAAACGATGAATTGACACTGTGCCTTAAGCTGCGGCACAAGTTTCGAAAGTGCCAGACGCGGAGCCCGGTAAACGATCTCATCGTTCTGGACCTGCTCGCGTTCCTTCTCGCCTAAAATGCCGATGATGCCGATCTTGTATCCGTTTCGGCTCACGATCTTGGCGGGCGGAAGCAGTTTATTGTCGAATTCAAAAAGCCCAACGCACGCACTGGTAAAGAGCTGGCCAGCATAGCCGGGATTCGCCACTTCCGCAAGCACATCCGCACACGGGAAAGTCAAGTCGATCGTGCCGAGCGTGATGGCATCGTATTCCATTTCGCGCAGCATATTTACCGTCGTGAGAAATTTGATCTGTGCCTGCTTCGTCACGCCGGGACTCAATCCGCCAACATCAAGGACCAGCGGATTCCATCCGTCTTCTTTCAGCTGCTGAATGAAAGACGACTGACGCGAAAGCCCGCCCGTCATCCGCTCCAGACCCGCGCAGCCGCACGGTTCCATGTACCCGTTCAGACGCCCCGTCAAAACTAAAGTCACTTCCGGTTTTTTCCAGCCCGTGAAGATCTCGCCGTTTTCTTTGATTGGATCAAAGGGTTTTGTCGGATCGATCCCAAAGTGTGAGGGACGGTCCAAACCGGGAATTTTCGCAGTGCCGAGAACGCCGAGGACCGGGACAGTTTCGCCAGAAAGCGGGACAGTTTCGCCAGAAAGCGGGACAGTTTCGCCAGAAAGCGAGGCTGCCGCAGACTGTGGATCGGCAGGCGTTCCAGCCAACGGTTCCGTTCCCGATGCAGGACGCACTCCCGAAGCGCCTGAAACCGGTTCCAGGCCCACAGCCAACTGCACTCCTGAAGACTCAGCCGGCTGAAATTCGTTTTCGGAAGACAGTTTCGGAACAGGAAGCAGAGCGTCTTCTCCGCCTGCTTCTGCCAGAGTTCCCGTGCCGTTTTCGGCTGCGTCACCTCGGGACTCTGCGTCACCTCGAGATCCTGCGTCACCTCGAGATCCTGCGTCCGCGAACGCCGCCGGTTTCATCGAGACGTGCTGAATGGCAGAGACGGAAGGGGTCCCAAACGGACTCTGTGATTCCCTGATCTCCAATCGCGGCGCACCGCCCTGTGCTACAGAACGGCCAACGGTCGCAGACGGTTCCGAAAACGGAACGGACGGTATGGATCCATCCGTGAAAACTCCGTCGATGAAAACTCCATCCGAAAAAACTCCGCCGCTATGCGGAAACTCCGAAGGTTGAAAAAACGCCGTGTCTGCGTTTGGGGCCGGAACGGAAAAAAATACGCTCCAAACTCCGCCTGCGAACACCAGCAAGCAAAGGAATATGCCAAAAAAGGAAAGTGTCGTTGAATTTTTCATGGGATTTCCTGTCGCCCCAAAAAGGCTGAATCCTTCAGCCGGAAAATTTTAATTCGCGAAATTCACGAAATTTAAGGCTTTCACGAATTTCATGGATCTCACGGATTTCACGAATTCACTAAAAATCACGAAAGAGAACTTCCCAAAAGTACGGAACACTGCCGTTTCGTTCGTCTTTTGGTCAAACATGAAGTTCCTCTCAACTCTATGCCGCACGGCAATTCCTCGCGCGGAGCTGCGCAGGTGGAGTACATTTCCGTTTGCCCGAGTTTCCCCAACGGCTCACTCGACCGGTTCCGGCTCCAACTGCGGTTCCGGTTCCAACTGCGGTTCCGGTTCCAACTGCGGTTCCGGCTCCAACTGAATGGATCCCGGCACCGTTTCATTCCCAGCTGGAGCTGCATCCGCATCGGCATCAGGTCCGGCATCCGGTCCGGCATCAGGTCCGGTTTGCGGCAGAAGCGGCACAAAGCCCAAGCCAGGAGTTTCGAGCATCATGTCGGTTTTCGGCATTTTAAAATCGATGGCGAAACGGATCGTCGGCATTTCCGGCTGATTCGTCTTTCCCTCTACGTTCACCGTAAATATTTTGTTCGGCAATCCAGGCCGAATGGTGATCAGCACGATCTGGCCGGAGACCGGGGCAGGTTCTACTTCCGTAAAATCGTAGGAGTACATTTCCGTTTGCTCAAACTGAAAAAACGGCGCGTACTCTTCATTCGTGACCCGAAGCTCTGAGAGATGCAGCGGCTCACCTTCCACGATGGAGTAGACTGGATTGCTGACACGAAAATCATGTACAGTCGGAACTCCCGCCACTTCCAACGCGGTTTGCTTCACCCATACAGCAGGGTAAAGCGACCCGCTTAGGAAAAGCTCCAATTCAGGTTCCGTCGGAGCGTTCGTCGGGATGGTGACCGCGTATCCAAAATCGATCTCTCCCTTTTCCGGAGTACACGACATGGTGATCCAGATAGTTTCATCGGGAGCTGCTTCCGTTTTCGAGAGCACGCACGTCACGCCCTCCTGCTCCGTGACCGGGGTTCCGAACCGGAGCGTACCGCGTCCGGTATTCGTCACGGAAAACTCATGAGTCAGAATTTCCGGATCGCCCGTCAGGATCCCGAAATCAAACTTTCCATCGTATTTCACGAGCGGAACGTTCGCCAGTACTTTCAGGTCCGCCTCGGACTGCTCCATTTCGGCGTAGTTCTGCGTCCATTGGGCATACTGTCCTTTACCAAGCAGCCAACCGAGGCAGACTCCCAGCAAAATTACGAAAACGAGGCACGTTAAATGCGATCCAAACGCTCTCATCCAGCTTCCTTTCACGTCCTGAAGCGGACTTTTGCCCGCTGGACTTTTACTTTTACTCCGGGAAGAGTCAGTCTCTCCGGTAATTCATTGACTCGACGACCTCGTGGAGAACGTCAAGAAACTCTCTGCGCGTCGTCTCTTCAAAGACCTTCCCGCGGCGTTCCAGATTCTCGTTCACCTTGCAGACTGTTTCCTGCATGACCTCGTGCGTTTCCTGACTTCCGCCGACGAGCGCAAAATTCCGTCCGCGCGTCAAACGCACTTCCTCATCTCCATTCGGAGCATCCAGGCCGATCCCCAGCAGGGAAGTCATTTTTTCTTCATTTTCGTCGGAATTCATGCCAGCCTCCTAAATTTCCCGTACGCACACTCACGCACGCCTACACTCACGCACGCCTGCACTTAACGCACGCCTGCACTTAACGCGCCTGACGGAGCATTGCTTTGATCGCGTCTCCGGCAGCATTTCGCGTCGATTCCTGCATTTTCTTTTCTTTCGCCAGAGCATCCTCTTCGGCACTGGCCTGCGCGGTCTCCTCGGTCGTTTCTCGATGTTTGCGCGTGATGAAGGAAGGCAGATCCTCCTCGGTCGGCGCCTCTTCGCCAAAAATTGCGAAAAGATCCAGGTCATCGTCATCATTTCCGCCGGCGGCTTTGGCTTTGTTTTCCCGAATCTGGCGTTTCTCCACGACACGGGCAGCCGCTTCGGTCACGGACTGGACTTTGGACATTTTTTGACCGCTGACGCCCACCGTGAGTTGGACTTCCAGTTCCAGTCCTCCAACTTTCAGGAGGTCACCGTTTCGGAGCTTCTGCGGTTTCTCGATCCGCTTTCCGTTGATGAAAGTCGGCTCGACGGCATCGATCGGCTTGATCGCCGCGTATCCCTCTTTACGAAAAATGGCACAATGGTGGCGCGCCACACCTTCCCCTCCCGGAGAAAGCTGGCATCGGGGCGACTTTCCGATCTCAAAAATGTCGCGCGCGATCTTGATCTCTTTCCCTTTGTGCGAGCCGTTGGCTACGATCAGTTTGACTTCCATCATACTCAGGCCCCTCCTCTACGGTGAATGGCGGTAAATTTGAAAATTCCCCAAATACTTTTCTTCTATCTTAGCCTAAATTTGTGACAATGTCAACTCTCCTTTTCCCAAAATGACACAAATTTTCCCAAATTTACTGTATTTTGTGCCATTTTTTCCGAAAAGTCACTGCATCGAGTACAAAATGACGTTGATCCCGATCTTTGCAGCATCTTCAGGACGGTATCCGACACAGCCTGCAGAAGGATGCCCTTCCAGTGCGCAGCTCAGATCCAGCGGCGAGTAGATCACCGCCCAGCGTCCGTTTTTTCGGATCCCTAAAAGCTGGAGCGGGACCGGTTCCGCATTCTTTTCCGCACGGGAACGGATCTCCGAAAGCGCAAACCCGCCGAGCCGGTCCGTACACAGAGGGTCGGAAAGCGGGATCTCTTCCAGTTCTCCAACTCTATTCAACTCGCCAACTCCCTGCTCTCCGACTCTGCCCTGCTCTCCGACTCTGCCCTGCACTTCGACTCTGCCCTGCACTTCGGCATTTCCCGGAGTTCCCGTTCCCGCGGTCCCAGTGCTCCGGAGGACCTCGCGCATCTCGGAACGAAACGCTGCGTCAAAAGCTTCGGCACCGCAAATGGAATTCACCAACAGTATCCCGCCCCGGTCGAGATACTCGGCCAGCATCTTCCGCTCCGCCGGCGTGAACCGGAACGCATAGCGCCCCTGCATGAAGAGGACCGGGTACTCAAAGATCCTCGGCGACGAAAGCGGGAGCGTTTCCTCTAGGATCCCCGATGTGTTTCCGAGCGCGGTCTGCGCCTGCCGCAAAAGATTCCGCAGTGCCTCCGGAGCCGCCTCGCACCCGCCGCCGTGACGCAGATTTGCCATGCGCAGTTTTCCGCGCGTCTGCATTTCCTCCGGTTCTTGGAGCTTTTTGTCTGCTTCTTTGGTAAAACTCGCAAAACTTTCCTCTTTTCCGCGCAGTTTCCGCTCCGTTACGTACGCCAGAATGTTCAGCCCAAGATTCATCCCGGCGAGGATCTCACGCTTCACGTTCGCAGAGTGGAGCGCTCCCGGACGCATTTCAGGAGCCAGTTCCCAAAGACACGACAGCGAGGGACGCGGATTCTTTTCCGCCGGCAAAAAGAGCAGGCACGTTCGGCATCCGTAGTCCAGACAGTAGATCGGACGCACATACTGCGGGGGTACGGCAGCCTCGGCACTCCAGATCGGATGTTCGGGCGGCATGGGGTAAAGATGCTCTTCTTCCTCCGGAAAAATCTCCCTGAGAAGCTGGCGCATCCCGTCATCGAAAGTCCCTCCCGGACAGACGCCCTCCGCGACGATGAATCCGCCTCGATCCACGTAGTCCCGCAGCTTCCGGCCATATTCCGCACGCAGTACCGGATCCTTCGGGCACGGCGAGTCCTTCCCCGAAATGAAAAGGACGGGCGAGAGAAGAAGATCTTCGACCGACGCGGCTTCCAGATCCACGCTCTGGGTCGTGAGGTGCTTTTTCCACTTCCGTTCCACAAAACGCGCCAGGTGACTGATGTCGTGCCGATGCTGATTCCAATCCTCCGTCTCTTTCGTAAACTGCACTTTCGTCATGAGGACCGGGTAACGTCCCTTCGAGAGGAAAAGAAGGGCCAGAGAGGTTGCGATCGGTTTGATCTTTTCGCTGGAAGTGGCGCCTTCCCAGTAAACGAGCAGTTTGTCCTCCCGGTCCGCCATCTTCGAAAGACGCAGAAGGTGTGCCGTCCCTTCTCTGTACCAGTCGTGCCCGCCGATGAAGCGCTGCTCCGTCATGCGCCCCATGCGCTCCAGACCGTAAAGATAGTACAGGAGCCAGTCTTTGTTTCCCGGATTTCGCGCGACGCTGAAGTGCTTTTCCATCCAGCTGCGCGCATGGCTTAGACGTTTTGTGAGGCGGTTTTCCTGACGCTGGCACGGAATGAACTCCTCACCCTCGATCCGCGCGTCTGCCAACTGCGACTTTTCCGCTGCGATCAGGAGCGAAACGATCCCCGCACACGTCATGGATCCCGTTCCTGCCGTCTGCCGTTCCAGTTCAGGGGGGAAATAGTAGTAGGACCAGGAGCCGTCCATATTTTGGATCTTTTCCCAGTATTTCTGCGCATTTTCCCAGACTTCCGGCGGAATATTCAGCCCAAGCTGCGACGCTTCGTAGAGCGCGAGGAGCGTGAACTGCGAATTGGACGGGTCGCCGTCGCCGTACGGATAGCCCCACGAACCAGGTTTCAGACCTTTCTCTTTCTGCGTCTGGATGAACCAAAGCACGTTCCGCCGGATCAGACCCGCATCACGTTTGGGATCTGCCATGCAGAAGACCATCGTCTGGAGTGCCGCGACGTAGTTGCTCTGCAGTGTTCCGGAAGTGGGATCGATGCTCCGAAGGTGATCCAGCGCACGTACCATTTTCGGGTCATCGATCGGCACGCCCGCATTTAGAAGCGCAAGCGTACAGAGTGCTGAGATCCCGCCGATGTGGATGTCTTGCTCCTCCCAGCTGCCGTTTCGATTTTGCGTCGCCTTCAGATACTCGACTCCGCCCGAGATCGCGTTCTGGACCATCTGCGGAGTCACGCCCATGACTTCGGCTTCCATTTGACGCAGTGAAGAAGATGGGGCCGACGGAGCTTTCCCCGTCAGGCGGTCCGTCCGTGATTCCGAACGGCACACGTCTGCCGCTGGAAACACTGTGCTCCAGAGAACAGTCAGCAAAATGAAAAAAGTGTGAAATTTCAGTCTTTGGGTATTCATCATTTGGGAAATTCTTCTCTTTTCCATTTTCCATTTAGCGACTGGTACGCTAAAAATTTCAAGCCCTTTGGGAGTGCAGTGATACTGGCCGTCAGACCATTTGCCGAGATGGAACGCAGGGACTTTTTAAGGGTGCCTTTTTCTGAAACCCACACCAACTCCCGGTGAAAGCGCGGATGCGCATTCTAAAGCGGATGCGCATTCTAAAAACGAAGCGGCCAACGAGCCGCGGTTTCTGCGTCATCGCGCGGAAACGCCATTGCCCGCCGCGGCTCGCGGTAAAAGCGGCAAATGTCACTGAGTGACTGTATTGCCGCATCCATACCATTGGTGCGGACTGCGTACGCTCTGCTTACTGGTCCGACTCTTCCAAAACTACGCGTAGGCCAAGACCGACAGACTGAAAGTCCGGTTCATAGTAGTTCCGGTACGCGGAACGACAGCCCCCCGCACTGCCGTTCCAGCTTCCCCCGCGGTTGACTTGGCCCGGGCCGTTTTCAGGGCCTGTCGGGTCGCTCACTGGCGACTTGGCGTAAGGACCGTAACAGTCCGAACACCACTCGCGCACATTTCCGTGCATGTCGTAAAGTCCCCAGCTATTCGGGGCGTAACTCTTCACCGGAGTCGTTTTTTCCAAATACGGACCAATCGTCGCGGTGCCGTAAGGAAATCTCCCGTCACAGTTTGCGTCTGTACCGTTCAGACTGTTGCCGAACGAATACGCTGTCGTCGTTCCCGCGCGGCAGGCGTACTCCCACTGCGCCTCCGTTGGAAGACTTACGCTGCCGGAAAGTTTGGATGAAAGTTTACGGCAAAACTCCTGACAGTCGTTCCAGCTCACGCACTCCACTGGATTCTGGGCTCCCTTGAATTCGCTTGGATCCGTGCCTGCCGCGCTCTGCCACATTGCCTGCGTTACGGGAGTCTCAAGCATCCAGAAACCCCGCGTCAGCGTCACTTTATGCTGGGTCTCATCACCAAATCGGTTGGGTGCGTCTTTAGGACTTCCCATCATGAACGTTCCCTGCGGGACCCAGCGGAAGGCGTACTCGATTCCGTCGACGGTCTTCACCATGCGCTCGCCTGCTTGGCGGGTCGGCGGGGCGGGATCGAGTTGGAGGGAATCGAACTGGAGGGAATCGAACTGGATCTGGATGAAGTCGCGGAATTGGAGGTAGTGCGGATTTTCCGGATCGAGCGCGAGAAGTTCGTCGATACACATTTTCGCAAGCGGGAGATCTTCGTCCGCGTACGCTTTTTTTGCGGAATCTTCCAGTTGCTTTTTCTTCTCCGAAAGTTCCTTTTCTGCTCGTTTTCGCTCTTCTTCGCGCTTTTGTTCTGCCGTTTTGAAGATGTCCGCAAACGGATTTGAGGTCTCAGGAGCCGGTTTAGGCCGTACTGTTTGCGAGGTCAGCGCGTCGGCGAACTCCGTGCAGGTCGAAAATCGGTCTTTTCGCGTTTTCGCGAGGGCGCGCAGAAGGGCGGAGTTGACCGTTTGAGGCTGATCGTCGAGCGGAAGAGGCGGAATGCTGGAAATGCAGTTCATCAAGATCATCGGGTCGTCCGCACAGAAGGGGAGATGTCCGGAAAGCATTTCGTACGTCATCACGGCGAGAGAGTACTGGTCGGAATACGCATCTTGGTACTCGCCGCGGAATTGTTCGGGACTCATGTACGGCATCGTGCCGCTGGTGCCCATCCGGACCTGCGAAACGCGCGTCAAACTTTGCCGGAACTCCGACGCAAGCCCGAAATCGATGAGCTGAACGTCGCGGAGTTTCTCAAGATCCCACGTTCCGTCGGCATTTTTCTCAAAAACGAGCATGGTATTTCCCGGCTTGATGTCCCGGTGGATGACCTTTTTCGAATGTGCGTGATCGAGTGCCGCGGCAAGCGGACGGAGGATCTCGAGCGTGCGGGAAAGGGTGAGTTTCTTTTCGTGCCGTAGGTAAAGAGAGAGCGAAATGCCGTCGATGAAGTCCATCATGAGATACGCGCCGAAATCATCATGCCGGCGCAGTGCGTGCATCGGGCAAATGTGCTGATGATGGAGCTGATGGACCGTTTGAAACGTCTCGTTGACGCGCTGCATTTCGTCCTCGTGATTCTGAATGTCGCGCGGAACGAACTTGAGCGCCACGTCGCGGTTCCCCTCCAGATCGCGAGCTTTCCAGACCTCACCCAACCCGCCGCGTCCGACCTTTCCAAGGAGCCGAAAGCCGTCAAATTCCGTTCCTGGTCCCCATGCGAGCTGTTTGGCATCGCGGAAAGAGCGGAAGGTCGGTTTACTTTCCTGAGAATCATTGAAAATGGCATCGTTCATGAAAAATCTCCTGGGGTTTGAAATTTGGATGAAATCTTAAAAAATCTGGGACTCATTTAAATACAAAAAATCCGTGAAACGCAAAAAATCCGTGAAACGCAAAAAATCCGTGAAACGCAAAAAATCCGTGAAACGCAAAAAATCTGCGTCGTTCCGGTTCTGGAGGCAGCCTGAAAGGAAACCGAACGGCTCACTGATGATGCTATTATAGCAGACTCTGCTCAAAATGCAAGAGGGTCCTGAATGGGGACGGAGGGGGAATTTGACGGTCGGTGGGTCGGCTGATCGGAAATTTTTTCTCAAAATTGCAGGATGAGGGATTGACGCGGAACAAAAATCTGGGTAAAATCGAAAGAGTAGAGAGTCGCTCTGCGTTCCTTCCCACCATTCAGCCGGATCGCCCGATCCAGGAGCCATTTATGAAATTCACCGACCATGCGCGTTTCGTATCTGCGGCCGCGTTCGTTTTGACGGCCGTCTTCATGCTGTTTTGCACTTCCGGTTTCCTGGCTGCCGCCGACGGAGCAGAGAAATTCTACGCCAGTTTCTTGAAATATCGTGCCGGTTACGTTGAAAAACTGGAGGCGCTTGCCGAATGGTGCGACGAAAATGGCCTTGAGGAGCAGGCGGCCGAGACGCGCAGATGGGCGGAACCGGAAGAAGAGTGGGATGAGATCCGGGTCAGTCCTCTTCCGAATGAATTCTGGATGAGTCCTCCGGATGCTGTCCGTGCGAAAAGCGCAAAAGGTATAAAAGGTGCGGAAGGTGCGAAGAGTGCGAAAAGCGGAAGCGGCGTGAAAAGCGGAAGCGGCGTGAAAAGCGGAAGCGGCGTGAAAAGCGGAAGCGGCGTGAAAAGCGGAAGCGGCGTGAAAAGCGG
>JAFQOH010000058.1:0-2803 GCA_017403345.1 Thermoguttaceae bacterium | reverse complement strand
TGTGTTTCTGCCTCTTTTCTGTACTCTCAGCGGCGAGCTCGGACCGGAACGGAAACGCCCCCGAAATGCGGTCCGGGGGCCTCGCGTTTCCATGAAGCACTACGCTTCCTTCATGATCTGCTTTTCAAGCGACTCGATCGTTCCGCCTTTCGTTTCCGGCATCAGACGCCAGGCGAAGAAGAACTGGAGGAGCGTCATGCACGCAAAGAACATGAACGCGTACTGTCCGGAAGTCTCCGAAAGTCCGACGACGACCGGGAACGCCCACGAAATGATCGTGCACATGAACCAGTGCGTGAAACTTCCCAGCGCCTGCCCTTTGGCACGGACGGCATTCGGGAAGATCTCGGAGATGAAGACCCAAATGACGGCCCCCTGCGAGATCGCGAAGAAAGCGATGAATCCAAGGATGGCCGGGATCGCAATAAATCCGTTGGCGTCGTTTCCAAGTCCGATCTGCCACGCGGCAAGACAGTGCATCGCGCACGTTCCCAACGCACCGAACATGAGAAGCGCGCGGCGTCCAAACCAGTCGATGAAGAAAAACGCGGCCACCGTGAAGGTCAGGTTGACCACTCCCAATCCGATCGTGCTTGCAAGCGCGGCCTGGGTGCCGAAGTCGAACATTTCAAAAATGCGCGGCGCATAGTAGTTGATCGCGTTGATCCCGGAGACCTGATTAAACATCGCGACGGCCCAGGCAAGAAAGATCGGCCAGAAGTACTTCTTCTGGAAAAGCGGGACATTTTCGCCGTCAGAAGCATTTTTCAGAGATTCCGCGATCTGTTCGACCGTTTCTTCCGGATCTTCATCACCGATGGATCCCAGCACCTTTTTCGCTTCCTCACGCCGACCGTAACGCATGAGCCAGCGCGGAGATTCCGGAATGGTGAAGAGCAGCAGGAAGAAGAGGAACGCCGGGAACGCTTCCACGCCGAACATCAGACGCCATTTGATCGCTTCAGCCGTCATCCCTTCCGCGAAAAAGCCCGCGAGTTTCTCACACCACGTCCAAACTGCCGTCTGATGATCGATCGCCAGCGCGACGTAGTAGTTCGAAATGTACGAGATCAGGATCCCGAGCACGATATTGAACTGATTCATCGCCACGAGACGCCCGCGGTATTTCCCCGGCGCGATCTCCACGATGTAGAGCGGCACGACGACGGAAGAGCCGCCGATAGCCACTCCGCCGAGAAAACGCATGAAGGCAAGCGTCTCCCAGTTTGGCGGAAAAGCGCACCCCACCGCGGAAATAAAGTAAAAGACCGCCATGACCAGCAGGATCTTCCGACGCCCGAATCGGTCCGACGGCCGGCCGATGCCGAATGCGCCGATGATCGTGCCGATGAGCGCGACGGAGACCGTGAAGCCGTGCCAGAAGTTCGCCTTATCTTCACCGGCGTACTTCTCTGCTTTTTTCGCTGCGAGTTTCTTCTCCAGCTCCGCGACTTTCGAGAAGACCGGAACACTCGCAGCAGTTTCAGAATCCGCAGTTTCAGCATCCGCAGTTTCAGAATCCGCAGTTTCAGCATCCGCAGTTTCAGACGGGCACGCTTCTGCCTTCGCAGCTTCCAGTTCCTTTTCGATCTCGGCGATGTCGGCAGCTTTCTCCTGAAGCACTTCAAAGTACTCGAGCTGCATTCCTTTCTCGCACCCCGAAATGACTCCGGAGTCGAAACCGAACAAAAGGCCTCCCAAAGCGGAAACGATCACGATGTAGATCAGTGTGCTCCACCGCACACCTTTGGCTTGAGTTTTCATGGCGGGATCTTCCAATTCTTTTTCTTTTGGCAACCTCGAAAAACCACGTTCTTCACAAAAGATCATCCAACAAAAAACATTCTAGCATAAAAAGAACGCCAAGTCAAGGAGTTTGATCGAGAGAAGAACTTTTTTTCCAAAAAAATATCCATTTGAAATCAAGTCCGATTGAAATTTTGTCAATATTTGTTACGATGGAAAAGGTTTCCGGTTTTCAGTAAAGAAGAGGTACAAAATGTCGCAAATGCGGTTTTTCTTCGCGGAGAAAAGAGACGATCGCCTGGAAAAACTCTGAAAAAGCAGAAGTACGCATACAAAGATCCTCCCCAAGGCGGATGCCGTATATTTCTTTAGAGTTGTCATAGATCCCCCCCGCAGCAAACCTTACCCCCCGATACGCGGCAGATCCGCGCGTCTGTTTCTTCATGCCCCCCGGCAGGTGATCGAGGACTCTGGGCCTTTCATTGATCGACCTCTCATGCCGTTCGTTCGTGCAGACACGAGCGGGAGATCATTGGGCGATGGGTGAGGCCGTGCATTAGGAAACGCGGCATGGGGACGGGGTACTTTTTATGGGATCGTGTTTGATGTTTTCAGTTGAACATATCCGGAATCGTTTGTCAAGTGAAAAAAATTTTTTCAAGGATGTTCCCTCGTCTCTGCGTACTCATATAGAAGATTTCTTGCCTTAATACAAATCGCGTAAACATTCAGCGAGTCCCTTTTGAGCCAATTTTGATAACTTAATATACGACAGGCCAGATCATCCAAATAGGATGCCAATGCATCATCTCTTCCTAGGCGTCTTCGATCTTTTAAATAGTTTCCGGCAGCAATAAGAATATACGGATATTTATAGACTTTTGTGTGGGAGTCCGGTGTCCAAATCACACTTACAACCTGCTCTTTGCTGATTGGAGCAGTCACTTTTGCCGAATCACAAAGGATTATTTTCAGAAGGATCGGGAATTCATATTTTTGCTTTAAAAACCTGACAAACCTGCATATTGCTAATATGAGTTCCCTTTCACAATGATTA
>JAFQOH010000057.1:0-8551 GCA_017403345.1 Thermoguttaceae bacterium | reverse complement strand
TCGCAAATTGATCACGATCGTGAATCAAATGCTCAAAACCGGCCAGCACTGGGGAGAAAATCAGTCCAAGCCCCATTCGTCCTTGACCTGATCCCCTGTGGAAAACACTTCCCAGCTTGGATGCTGAACCAAGTAAAAAGGTAAATTTCAAAAATAATTAAAATTTTGACAATTTACCCCCTTGACTTGAATACAGAAACTCCAAAAGAGTTGCGCATATGACTTTTACCCAGTCCCGCGATTTTGTTCTAGTTCGTGCGGTTACAGGAAAAGTAGGATGAGACCGACCGGAATGAGGTAAAAGGCAAAGTAGCCGATGCAACGGGTGCGGAGGATCTTGACCAGGAGCGAAAGGGAAAGGAGACTCACGATGAAGCAGACCGCGAACGCGACAGCGAGCGGAAGGAGGTTAAGCGAATCGCCGGGACCGTCCTTGAAGAGCTTCAGGATCTCCACCATACTTGCGGCCCCAACGGCGGGGAGGGCCAGGAGGAAGGAGAAAGTTCCCGCATCCTGACGTTTCAGACCGGCTCCAAGTCCTGCCGTGATGGTCGATCCGCTTCGGGAAAGGCCGGGAAGAATGGCGAGGGCCTGCACGCATCCGATCAGGAACGCACGCAGATACGAGAGCGTCTTGAGATTTCGGCGCAGACCGTTTTTCTGCATTTCGTGCGGATCCCGGCGGGACATTTTCTGCGCAAGGATCAGCAGGACGGCCGTCAGGAGCATCATGGCTCCGGTGAGCTGAACGCTGGTGCAGAGCGTCTCGAACACCTCGTCAAAGAAGAGCTTGACCGTCATTCCGACGACTCCGACTGGGATCGTTCCGACGATCAGGAGCTTCAGCAGCCGTACATCGTTTCCCATCGCCATGCGCAGGACCGGACGCCAATAGTAGAAGAGGATCGCGAGCAGCGACGCAAAATGAAGCAGGATCGTGAGCGTCACCGGTTCCTCGATCCGTCCCATTCCGGTCCGGGCAAAGATCTCGTTCAGGAGGGTCAGGTGTCCGGAAGAACTGACGGGCAGAAATTCCGTAACGCCCTGAAGTATCGCCATTAAAATCATCTGAATGTACTCAGTCATTCTGCAGAAACTCCTTTCTGATGGATCCCGAGGACTGCCGGCGGGTAGGGGCGAATGTCCCACGGTCCAAGCGAGTCGAACGCGCTCCAGTCAAATGTCGTGTCGGATTCCACGACGAAAACGCTCTTTTCCGGCGCTTTTTCATACAGCGGCGTCAGCAGTCCAAGAAGATCCTCCGTTCGTTCATTGAAGAAATGGTACGGCGGCGAGCAGAAAACGAGCCACGGATGGTCTTTCGGTAATTCCGGGTCCCGACGATACCAGAGAAAGACGTCGCCGGCCTGGACTTTTACGAGCTCTTGGATCCCGAGAGAATCGGCGTTTTTCTGAATGATCTTCGCGGTGGGGAAATGCTGTTCCGTAAAGAGGCATCCGCACGCGCCGCGGCTGACAGCTTCCAGACCCAGTGCTCCAGTTCCGCCGAACAGGTCAAGTACGTACGAGCCGGGGACGTAGGAGTGGATCAGATTGAACGCGGCTTCCCGCACTCGGTCTTTCATCGGACGCAGCCTTCGGTCGCCAAGATAGCTCAGTTTACTTCCGCGGAATTTCCCTCCGATGATACGCAGACCGACAGGATCGACTTCCATAGAGTAGGAACCGACATTTTTACCGGCCTTTCGCAGACCGCTGGAACCGTCTGTGCCGGAACGTGGATTTTGGGAACGGTGCGGGACGAATTGCGCTTTGCGCGGATTGGGGCGAGCCATGAGGCGATCCTCCTTTAGGAAAACATGAAATCTTTCATTTTATCTTACACAAAATTTCAATTTATGGAAGGCCAAAGGGATAAAAAGTTCACGAAATTTCCATTTTTTTTAATTTTTCACCCCTGGGATGCCATTTCTTTCCCGATTCATTCCGAAAATAGAAAGCGGACGGCAGTTTGTGTTTTTTGCCGTTTTTCTGAAAGTTCCATTCACGCAAGAGAGAAAATTTTCCGTTGCAGTTATGAAGCCGTTTCACATTTTCCTCGTTTATGATTCCGTCCGTCTTGCCCGTAACCGCTGGTTTGCGGAAACGCTGACTGAAAAATGTTCTTGGCGCGGCTGGAAACTGGAGGTGAAGCTGATCGAGGAGCTTCGAGACTGGTTTCCCGAGCTCATTGTGCGTGAGAGCGGCGGCACAGGGAGGCCGGATGCCGTTTTTATGCGCTGCACGGCTCCGGAATTCTCACGGCGGTGCGAGGATGCGGGGCTGCGAGTTTTCAATTCAGCTCGCGTTTCGGAGATCACGAACGATAAACTGAAGACGTTTCGGTACTTTCAGCCGCGGGGGATTCCGATGATGGAGTCGTGGAAAATGGATCTGGGGCACCTTCCGGCATTTCCTTTTGTTTTGAAGTCAAGAGACGGGCACGGCGGTTCGGAGGTCTTCTGCGTTCATGAAGCGTCCGAACTCCGCAAGATCCTGCAGCTGCAGCAGCCGCTGGAAACAGAGAACGGAGTTTCCGAGCGCTGGATGGTGCAGCGTCTTGCTGACGCTCCGGGACGGGACCTGCGCATTTACGTCGTGGGAAACGAGATCATCGCGGCGATGGAGCGTCGTTCGGAGTCGGATTTCAGAAGTAATTACTCGCTTGGCGGGACCGCGTTTCGACGGCAGTTGACGGACGAGGAACTTGAGCTTGCCGGTCGGATCCTGAAAATGATGAAATTCGATTTTGCCGGGATCGATCTCATTTTTCATGAAGGCCGTCCGATCCTCAATGAAATCGAGGACGTCGTTGGTTCGCGGATGCTTTACGCGCATACGGAGCTGGATATTCTTGAGGTTTTTCTAGATCATGCGGAGCGAGAGCTGAATTCTTGAGGTTTCGGTGCCGTGTCTTGGAGGCGTTAAAGTCTTACTGACCGTTGAGGAGTGCGTTTTTTCTTTTTTTTTGTCAGACGGGAAAGTTTTTCTGAGAGGTAGATATTGCGGGACAGTCAAGGTTTTTTTAATAGACAGAACGTACAGAGCATTGGAAAAAAAACGGCGGAAAAAGTGAAAAAGTATTTGCCGTGACGAGAAATGCGGTGTAGAATAAGAGTAGAAGAAAAAACGAGGTCAATCCAAAACTTCAACCCCCAAAGAAAGGACTCTTTACGTGAATTGTCGATGTAGTCGCTCCCCAATGCTGCTGGATATTTACCAGCGTTACCTCATGCAGGCGAATATGTCGGATTTTGAATCAGAAGTTTCCCGCAGCTATACAGCGGGTACTTTGGAGCGTTTGGTTTCGCATTCGGACGCGAGTGTTCGGCGGGCTGCAGTGTTTGCGCTTGGATCGATGGGCGGAGCAAGTTCCGTACGGATCCTAGTATCTGCGCTGCGTGACGCGGACAGGACGGTCGCGATTTTGGCGGAAAACGCGCTTCACAGTATCTGGAATCGTGCCGGAGACGAGAGCGACCAGCGTATGCTTCGGAATTTGGGCCGGATGGTGTCCAACGGAGAAGCTGCGATGGCGGTGACGTTTGCGTCACTCCAGCTGGAAAAAACGCCGCGTTTTGCTGAAATTTGGCTTCAGCGCGCAAGTGCGTGGTTTGAGCTGGGAGAGTATGAGTTTGCCAGAGAGGATCTGGAAACGGTGCTTGATTTGAATCCGTTCCATTTTGACGCCTACGTGATGCTTGGCTATGTGTATATGGAGACTGGAAGGACAGTCCAGGCGCTTCGGGCGTTCCGGAATGCGCTGGACATCAACCCGGGTCTGAAGAACACTCAGCTGCGTAAAAGGACTAGTGTTTTCCTTCGGCAGGCAAGATCCAACTGAAATGAGTGCGGAAGAAGGCGAATGTTCGGCGGATCCCGAGCCTTTACGGCTGCGAGGGACGGCAGGACAGAAAAAGTCAAGGATCCCTTTATGGGACTGCACAAAAAATTAAAGAGAGATGAGGGTTCAGGAAATTCGAACTTCTTGACCCCGGCAATAAAAAAACCGGCGATCCGGAAATCAGGAAGCGATTTGAGGCTTCTTCTACATAAATGAGACAAAACACGCGGGAAAATGAGATCCTGCGTGTTTTTTTATTTTTTGAGTGAGTTTTCAGGGGAACTTCTTGACATTTGGGACAAAATAGACTATATTGAGAGTGAAATCAAAATCGGGAGAGACGGAATTTCAAATTTCGGGATGTGCCGATGGTCTTTTACCCGATATTCCTGCCCTTTATTTTCGTTTTCGTTTCCATTTTTGTTTTCGTTTCCATTTTGATCTGCTGGGTTTGAGGTTTCAGCTCGGGGAAGGCTTACAGAATATCCTGGCTGGAGTTCCTCAAGATCCAGAGGTCCTCAACGTCCACAAACCGAAATTGAGGAGAAATTTATGTTTTTACTTGAAAGTTATCCGATCGCCGTTTGTTTTTGTTTCATCACGATGCTCTGCTGGGGATCCTGGGGCAACGCGCAGAAGGCTGCCGGTAAAACGTGGCGGTTTGAGCTTTTCTATTGGGATTACGTCATCGGCGTGCTTTTGACGGCACTGGCGTTCGCGTTTACGCTTGGGTCGCAGGGGGAGCTGGGACGCAGTTTTCTGGCGGATCTTCAGCAGGCTTCCGGCGGTGCGCTCGGCTCGGCATTTCTGGGGGGCGTCGTCTTTAATATTGCGAACATTCTTCTGGTCGCCGCGATTGCGATCTCCGGAATGGCCGTCGCATTTCCCGTGGGAATCGGGCTGGCGCTGATCCTCGGTGTGGCTCTGAACTACTTCGCGGACCAGGCGGGGGACCCCATACTTCTGGGAGCCGGAGTTCTGCTCGTCGCGCTGGCTATCATCATTAATGCGAAGGCGTATGGGAAACTTCCGAAGCCTGAAGAGACGGGGGCAAGCAAAACGAAGGGGCTGATCCTTGCGCTGGTCTGCGGCGTTCTGATGTCTACGTTCTACTATTTTGTCGCGGCATCGCTGGCGAAAGTGGAAGTTCCTGCCGCTGCGGAGACGGCAAATGCTGCATCCGGAACGGTTCAGCTGCTGGATGTGACGGCCGGAAATCTTGCTCTGAAAGGAGCGAAACTTCAGGACGGAAAACTCACTCCGTACTCTGCAAACGTCGTTTTTGCGCTCGGTATTTTCCTCAGTAGTTTCCTCGTCGTGACCTTCTGCCAGCTGAAACCGTTCGTCGGAACTCCGGTCTCGCCGCTTGCGTTCTTCAAGGGGAGCTTCAAAGAGCATTTCTGGGGCTGGATCGGCGGGGCGGTCTGGGCCGTCGGCATGACGCTCAACGTTGTGGCTGCCGGAGTCGCGTCTCCTGCCATTTCCTACGGGCTCGGGCAGGGGGCTACTCTCGTTGCTGCGATCTGGGGCGTCTTCATCTGGCGTGAGTTCCGCGAGGCTCCCAAGGGGACCGGGAAACTGCTTTTTGTCATGTTCCTGAGCTTCATCCTCGGCATCGCACTGATCATCGCCGCCAAACTTTGATCCGATTTGATCCGGAGAGCCGTTTTTTCGCGGCTCTCTTTTGGGGTGATCTTTTATTTCGCCGATACCGAGCGGAGGATCGTCACACTTCCGCTTTTTTAGGAATTCAAAAGAGGAAAGAAAATGCGAAAATCGACCTGCCTGCTGTTTGGAAAAATGCTCCTGGATCTGGAGATCTTTCTCCTGTGTCTGTTTTGTTTTCCGTTCCTATTTCCTTTGCAGATCTCATCCGCAGAGACGGCGGCTTCTGAAAATCTGCGATTTGAAAGCGGTTTTCTGTCGGTGGAAGTCCAGCCGGACGGCCGAGTGCTCTCTGCGGTGGAACGGCAGACTGGGAAAGACTGGCTCAAAGCGGAAACGCAGTTTTTTGTGCTGACTGTGCCGGAAAAGGGCGCGGCGGCGGTCCTTCCCGAGAAACTGGAGTGGGTAAGTCCGGAAAAGACGCAGCTCCGTGTCACGTTTCAAAATCAGACGGAAGCGGTCCTGAACTATGTGTCGTACGATGACTATTTCACGCTTGAGGTCGATTCGGTCAAGGGTGATTTTTACCGGATGGAATTTGGGCGCGTTCAGTTGGCGCCGGACTATACGCGGGAGGACGCTTTCGGTTTCTCGACGCTCATTCTGACGATCCAGACGAACGTGGCAGAGTATCCCGGGCGAGCTTCGCGTCTCGGCGCAAAATGCTACTCTTCGATCGGCTGTCTTGGTGCGAAAGCTGCGTTCGCCGGCGTTCCGGAAAAGCAGATGCGACGCGTCATGAAAGACGTGACGGAAAGTATCCTTGCAAAGTCCGCAAACGACCCGGTCTATTTTGAAATGGCGCCTCCGGTGAGTCGAAATGGCGGGGGATTTGCCAAAGATGCTCCGAAAAACCGCGGTTCGTACATCATCACGAGTCATGCCATGACGGCGGAAGAAGTTCCTGCGTGGGCAGAGCATCTTGCCCGATTCGGCGTGGATCAGATCGATTTCCATCAGGGAAATGCGTATCGTCAGGGGGATTTTCAGTTTAAGGAGGCAGCGTATCCGAACGGGATCTCCGATTTCCGGAAAATGACGGATGAGCTGAGGAAGCACGGCATCATCGCGGGGCTGCACACGTACTCGGAGTTCGTCGTGGCTGGGTCGAAGTACTTGACGCCCGTTCCGCATAAGGATCTGGATCTGATCCGGACGTTCACTCTGGCGGATGGCATCGATGCGGAAACGACGGAGATCCCGGTCGTCGAGAGCACCGAAGAGGTCTCGCTCATCTGCGGGTACACGATCCGGAACAGTCTGTATCTGCAGGTAGACGATGAGATCATCCGCTTTCAGGACCTGATGCCGAATGGATTCCGTAAATGCGAGCGCGGGATGCTGGGGACGAAGGCGGTCCCTCATGGGAAAGGGGCGAAGGTCGGGCACCTGACGCAGTATTTCAGCGCCTATTTTGCGCCGGATCCGGAGAGTCCGCTTTTTCTGGAGATCGCGCGCAATACGGCAAAGACGTACGACGAAGGCGGTTTCAGCATGATCTATCTGGACGCTCTTGACGGGACGCAGGCGCTTCTGGAGGATAAAGAGCTGGCGTGGTATCATGATGCGCGTTTTGTGCGTGAGATCCTGCGAAACATCAAATCGGAACCGCCGCTCCTTGAGTACAGTACGATGCATCCGTCACTCTGGGCTGCGCGAAGCCGCATGGGAGCGTGGGATTCCCCGGCACGCGGGTATTTGAAGTTCTTTGACTGGCACATAGAGTCCAACGCGCAGAGTGCAGTGAAATGCTACCTTCCCGGTCAGATGGGCTGGTTTTCTGTTTGTCCGCCGACGGTGAAAGACGATTTTCGGAATTTTCAGACGCTGACGCTCTACCGTGAGCACTTGGATTACCTCGGTTCCAAATGTCTTGCGCACGACCATGGACTTTCCTATCTTGGCATCTCGCTGGGGACGCTGCCTCCGGCGGCTGTCGAAAACGGCGAGCGGCTCTGCCTTTACGATTCGCTGCGCCGAGGAAACTATTTTTCGCCGGAAAGTACCGAGGCGGTGAAGGAACCCGGAAAGCACTTTCGGCTCATGAAGGATGGTGACGGATACGTACTGGCTCCGGCACACTACGAGGAATTCCAGCCGAAAAAAGATGCGGAAACGTTCCGGACCGTCAATCCCTTCCGCGCGCAGAGACCGTACCTTCGGATCGAAAATCTTTACGCGGTTGGACCGTACGATTCGGAAGAGGCGGAAGAGCTGATCGTGTTTGATGAGGGGAAGAAGACGGAACTGCCCGCCAAAACGGAGATCCCGGAGCCGTTCCTAGATTTGCGTGAAAAGCAGGGACTGGGGCTTTGGATCTTTGGAAACGGTCAGGGACAGATCGTGAATATTCGCGTTGAAAGTCCGTACTTTAAGCTTTCCGGAGCGGCGGACCATTACGTCAGGCTGGACCATACCGGATGGAAGTATTTTGAATTTGCGGAGGTCCAAAACGGCGACTACCGGCACATTCCGTGGAAAAGCGGACGGAGCGGTCTCTATGTCGAGTATCGACAGAAGATCCACTACCAGTTCATCTCCGGCATCTACGTGATGGTCCATGGGCCGGCAGACGGTCTGAAGTTCCGGACGCTCAAGGCGCTGCCGCTGCGTGAAACGGAACTGCGCGACCCGGTCGTCTCGCTCGCTGGAGTCTCCATCACGCTGAAAGGTTCCATTCCGAGCGGATGCTATGCGGAGATCGTGCCGGAATCCGACGCGGTCCTCGTGAAGGATCCTCTTGGAAACGTGCTTGGAGAATTGACGCCGTCCTGTCCGATCCCGGAGCTTCCCGCGGGAGAACTTGAGATCTCGATCCCGTTTAATGGATCCGCGCCGCGGACTCGCTGGACGCTGGGAATTTACGGAAATTGAAGACGTTCCTTCTGAGGAATGAAAAGGAGAAAGCATTAGGCCTCCGCCCAAAACGGAGGTCTTTTTGGTGGTTCATCCCGAAACTGCGTACCGATTTAGGTTTTCCGAGCTCACCACTGAGAGCACTGAAGAGACACTGAAACACACTGAAATCACTTCCTCCATGGT
>JAFQOH010000056.1:0-2360 GCA_017403345.1 Thermoguttaceae bacterium | reverse complement strand
GCATCACCCCAGCTTCCTCCCCGTTTTCCTCAATCACAAACAAAACCGCGCTGTCTTTCTCCAGCCAGTCTCCCAGATCTTCTTCCGCCGATTTCAGCCGTTCGGGAGTTACCTCCGCTTTTTCCGCTTCGGAAATCGAAAAATGTTCGGCAAAAAACTCCGCGATCATCCGGATCACCGACTGCCGTCTGCTTTCTTCATATTTAAAAAGTGTCGTCATACTCATCGTGTCCTTTCCGGAGATTTCCATTATTTTATCACAAAAATCCCCGCGAATCAAGAAAAAAACGATTCATTTCCAAACGGTTCATCGGAAAATCTTGAAAAAAATCCCGTTTTGTGCTATACTTTTCCTACGGTGCAGTCCGGAGAAAGCTCCGCAAACCGAAACACCGGGAGGTACAATGGAAAATTTTGAATTACTTGATTTATTTGAACCGACCTTTCCGTTCTGGAACCGCATGAGTGAAGAAGACCGCGAAACCTTTCTGCGTTCATCACAGCATGTGTCTTTCGGAAAAGGAATGAATATCCATGACGGGAATCAGTGTACGGGGATTATTCTGGTAAAATCAGGAAGTCTGCGGCTGTACATTCTCTCCGAGGAAGGAAAGGAAATCACGCTGTACCGCCTGTTTCCGGGAGATATGTGCATCCTGTCCGCCTCCTGTGTTCTCCAGTCCATTACCTTTGACGTGTTTATTGATTCGGAGGAGGACAGCGACTGTATCGTGATCGGCGGGTGTGCCTACGAAGACCTTGCAAAACGGATGCCGGAAGCGAAAATCTTCGCACTGGAAAGTGCGCTCAGCCGGTTTTCGGACGTCATGTGGGTCATGCAGCAGATTCTGTTCATGAGCATGGACAAGCGGCTCGCCATTTTCCTTCTGGACGAGACTGCAAAAACCGGAACGGACACCATCAAATTAACACACGAGCAGATCGCCAAATACATGGGATCTGCCCGTGAAGTCGTATCAAGGATGCTGAAATATTTTGCCGCCGAGGGACTGCTTACCGCATCGCGCAGCGGCGGCATCCGGATTCTGGATAAAAAGCGTCTGCGGGAGCTTACGCGGTAGACCGGACTCAGCCGCCCAGCATCGTAAGAATCTGATGTTTCGGACGTGCGCCGGTTGCCTGACGGACAATTTTGCCGTTTTTCATTACGACAAGAGTCGGGATGCTGACGACACCGAAGGCAGCGGCGATCGCCTGTTCTTCATCGACGTTGATTTTTCCGACGAGGACATCGTCGCGTTCCTCCGCGATGTTATGGACGATGGGAGCGACCATCCGGCAGGGACCGCACCAGTCGGCGTAGAAGTCGAGGAGGACGGTTTTCTCGGAATTTTTTACGGTATTGAAGTTGAATTTATTTATTTCCATTACAGACATTGTTCTGTCTCCTTTGCTTTTTGATTACGGCTATAGTTTACCACATTCCGGCACCGGTTTCCGTGACTAAGTCACATCGGCGGATAAGGGAGAAAAATTCATTTCGTCACGGCAACGGCATTTACTTTTTTCACGAAAAATCAAAGCAGACATCCCACTGTGGCGAGGTAACGAGCTCGCGTACGATTTTCTCAGAGTTTGTATTTCTATATTTGATGCACCGGAATTGCACAGACTATATCCAATACCACAGTTTAAAAGGTTTTGAAGAGGGTTTGGGAGAAACTTTTCTCAAAAGTTTCTCCCAAGCGTTCCCCTGAAAAACAAATGCTGTTTCCCCTATTTATTTCGTGCATTTGTGTTGACAAAGGACGGGAACTGTGGTATAATGCCGAAAAATGAGGGAGTAGCAAGCGCGACCACGGCGTAGCAAGTCAACATACTGATCGCGGAACGCGGTCTGGCTTGTTTCAAATTGCGAGACTCATGTAAAGCCGCAGGCTGTACATGGAGTCTTTTTTCTTCGGATTCAGGTACGGTTCGCCGCGCTTGAATTTTTTTATTTTCGGAGGAACACAATGAACCTTGGATTCACGTTCTTTTTCAACAGCATTCTGCTCGGCGTCGGGCTGGCGATGGATGCCTTTTCGGTTTCGCTCGCCAACGGTCTGCACGAACCGGGCATGAAACCGCGCAAAATGTGCGGCGTAGCGGGAATTTTCGCGGCCTTCCAGTTTGCCATGCCGATGATCGGCTGGTGCTGCGTCTGCACGATCGCCCAGCTCTTCAGCACCTTCGAGAAGCTGATCCCGTGGATCGCCCTTCTCCTGCTCGGCTATATCGGCGGCAAGATGATCTGCGAAAGCGTCCGCTCGGGCGACTCTTCCGAAGAAGCCCCCGCCGTCGGTTTCACCGCTCTTCTCGTTCAGGGCATCGCCACCTCCATCGACGCGCTCTCCGTC
>JAFQOH010000055.1:0-7219 GCA_017403345.1 Thermoguttaceae bacterium | reverse complement strand
TCTTTCTTTTCACGCGGCTGGAATTCGTTTGGCGTGAAAAGCCCCCTGCTCCGGATCCCCTCTCCCTGTTAAAAGTTTTCCTGAAGAGGAACGGAGAGGGGAGTGGACGACCGTTCCAGTAATAAGTTGGCTCCTACTTGGCAGGGGGAAAGATTTTGTTGGCGGACAGTTTCAGATTTAAGAAAATAAGAGAGATAAAAAAAGGAGGATCTTGGATCCTCCGTAATTTTTTAGAAGCTTAGAATTCTTCTTCGGTCGTGCGATAGCCAGTCAGGCCGCTGTAGTCGCTGCGGTCATCTTCGTGCCACAAAGGGAACCCCATCCGCACACGTTCCGCCAAGACTTTGAGCTTTGCCAGGGAACCGGCCGGCGCGTCCGTTGGTTTGAAATCCGGAGTGATCTGCGGGACGAAATCTTCATCGTGTCCGCATTCCAGGATCGCATCAAAAACAGTTCGCATCTTAACCTCCTTTTAATAAAAAATCGATGGTGACAGATGATCGGGCCGTGCCGTAAAAAGTGCACGTTAAAAAAGGATCCGTTGAAGTACTTTCTCTAATGATTTGGAAAACTGTACACCATCCCAACCAAGAACAGTATACCATTAATATCGCGTTTTGTCAAGTACTTTGCAGAAAAGTGTTTCTGGAAAATAGGAAAATTTTCAAGAGAAAAGGTTTTTGAGGATGGTTTGGAGTGAAAATTCCGATCATGGCGAGGCGTTTGCCGGCGGGTCGGTGATGGAAACGGAGGGTTTTAGGTAGTTGGAGCTGACCTGTCCGGAGCGCAAGATCCGGCTTTCGCGTAGGAAGAAGCAGAGCGTGAGGATGAATGCGAGCAGGTCTGCGAGCGTGTAGGAGCACCAAACTCCGTTGAGTGGATCCCAACCGAAGAGGGGAAAGAGTTTTGGCAGGATGAAAAGAGCCGGAATCATGAAGAGGACCTGACGCGAGAGGCTGAGTATCGTGGAGAGGACAGGTTTTCCGATGGTCAGGAACGCCTGGGAAACGATGACCTGGAACCCCATGAGGAGTCCCATGCAGAGACTAGCGCGGAGAGCGAGACTTCCGATCGCTTCGAGTTCCGGCGTCAGCTGCGTGAAGAATGCGAGGCTTTTGAGCGGGAAAATGATGACGATGGAGATCGTGGAGAAACACCAGATCGTCGCGATGAGGATGGCGAGTTTCCAGGCTTTCAGAACGCGGTCAAACTGCCGTGCACCGAAATTGAAACCGAGGATGGGCTGTGCGCCCTGAAAAATACCGATGACGACCGTGAAAACGACCAGAGCGATGCGGTAATTGATCCCGGAGACCGTCAGGGCGGCTTCCTGTCCGTAGTGGGCGAGCTGGATATTCAGAAAGAGTCCCTGGAGGCTGGACGCGCATTGCGCGAGGAATGGGGCCGTGCCGATACTTAGGACTGGAGCGCAGATCTTCCAATCGAGCCGCATGTTTTTCAGCCGGAGCTTCAGGAGGCTGCGCGAACTGGTGAGGAAGCAGAGGATCCAGACCGTCGTGATGCTCTGAGCCAGCGCGGTCGCCAGAGCGGAACCGGCAACTCCTAAGTTGAAAAGTGCGATGAAGATTGGGTTGAAGACGGAATTCAGAAGGAATCCGAGCATGATCGAGCACATGGCGATCTTGGGATTTCCCTGAACGCGGATGATGTTATTCAGCCCGAACATGAGAGAGGGAAAGACGCCGCATCCGATGGAGATCCAGAGAAATGTTTTCGCCATTTGCTGTACTTCCGGAGAAACGGCGGAATGTTCCACGAAAAGCGTTCCGGGGATCATGATGAGGCACAGCATGACGAAATAGAAAAGGAAGATCATGCAGAAGGCGTTTCCGAGAGTCTTTTCTGCTTCATCAAGGCGTCTTTGACCGAGCAGGATGGAAATGTATGAGCAGGAACCGATCCCGACGAGCATTCCGAAGCCGCTGGAGAAGACGACTAGCGGAAAGACGAGCGAGATCGCCGCGAGTCCTTTTTCGCCGACAAAGTGTCCGATGAAGATCGCATCTACAAACGTGTAGAGAACCTGAGCGAGCATTGCCAGCACGGACGGGATACTGTACCGCGCCAGCAGCGTCAGGATCGGGGCAGTGCCCAATGCTTTGGAGGAATCATTCATCTGGAAAAGGTCAGTTTTCAAAAACGGGAACGGGGTTACGGCAGGCCTAGGTTTACGGCAGGCCTGGGTTTACGGCAGGCAGGGAAGGCCGGCGGAAGTTTTTATGGACGGTGGTAGGATTTTTCCGGAGTGGGAATGTCTTCCGGAATGGGGATGGTGACGTTTCCCGTCGCAGCCCATTGCGTTCCGCGGATGAACGGGACGATGAACGCGACGCTGCGGCACTGGTTTCCTGCGTGGCCGTAGAAGATCTGGAAAATACGGCCTTTCCCGTACATGACGGTCATGAGCTGGATCTCCATTCTTCCCGAGCCGCCATCTGCCGCTGGTGAAGGGGTCGCCGCCAGGATCTGGACGTTGGGGGCATTTTCCGGGACACCGCGAAGGTGAGCGTAGAGTTCGTCAGGGCCATGAAGCATCTGACGCGGGATCCCGCGCATGATCGGGTGATCGGGGGCGCAGGAATGTATCTGATACTCGGTCATGCTGCTGACTGAGCCGGTGGGACCGCTGATCCCGTACTGCATTCCGCCGCGTCCCGGCTCCCAGTATCGGTAGGGCCCGTAGGTTTCTGTTCGTCCGTTCCAGGCGGAAACTCCGAGGAGGGGCTGAAATTCCGGCCAGTCGGCGAACGTGAAGTTTGCGCTGTGGCAGAGGACGAGTCCCTTTCCCTGTGCGACGAATTGCAGAAGTGCTTTGCAGGCGGGATCGGACCATTTTTTCCCGCAGTAGTTCAGCAGGACGACGTCGAAAGAGGAAAAGTCCGGCTGAAAATTCGTGATGTCTTCCCATTCTGCCGGAGTCGTGACGACCGTGACGTCAAAAAGCCCGGTTTCTTCCAGCGTTCGCTCCAGAACGGGGGTGGTCTCGCGCCAGTTATGCGTCCCCTGCCCGTCGATGAGCAGTACATTGACGGCACTCAGATCTGCTTTTCCGGACGTGATCTCCATCATCAGGCCGTCCTGATCCTGAGCGTATGCCGGATGCGGGAAGAAGATCAGGAAAAGGAAAAGGAGAAGGAGAGGGAAAAGGAAAATGCCCGCTATTGGACACGCCATTGGATACGCAATGCAGACGGAAGCATTTTTGGGGCGGACGGCGAAAGCCCGCGGAGTCCGAAGCGTGGACGGCGGAAGGGCATTTGGCTGTTGAAAATTTTTAAGGACCGGAGGTTTCATAGAACGGTTCTCCATGAAAATAGTTCTGTTTCGCTCATTTTATTTTAGCACAGATCCATTCAATTTCAAGCCCTTGGAAGGAAATTTCCTGAAATGTTGAAAAAGAACGGTGAAATTTTACCGATTTTATCTTTTCTTTGTTGTGTTTTTGTGAAAATGTCCCAATATTTGGGTATGGGTGTCTTGCTTTTCTACTCATTTTTGGTAAAATAAATCACGGTGCTTTTTGTATTCTCGTTATTGGATGAGAAGTAGGTAAAAAAGAAAAGGGGCGAAACGATGGCCTGGGAATATAGCGAAAAAACAAAGCAGCTTTTTATGGATGCTGTTCATGGCAAACCGGGGACTCATTTGGGCGAGATCCCGAATGCGGACGGATTTGGCGAACACGGTTCCATTGCGTGCGGCGATTCACTCCGATTCACCTTTCGGGTGGAGAAAAATGGATCAGATCCGACGCTGGATAAAATCGTGGAAGCGCGCTATCTGACATTTGGATGCACCTCTGCGATCGCAGCGTCTGAGGCACTTTGCGTCATCTTGGAAGCGCGGGCCTGCACGCCGATCGAAGCGCTGAAGATCACGAATCAGGACATCGTGGATTTCCTCGAAGGTCTTCCGGATCAGAAGATCCACTGCTCCGTCATGGGTGCGGAGGCGCTGGAAGCCGCGGTTGCCGACTGGGCGGTGAAACGCGGGGTCGATCTTGCCGGAATGGGGATCCATCTCCAGGAACAGCTCGAAGAGGAAGAGGAAGGGCGTCTGGTCTGCAAGTGCTTCAACATTACGGAGCCGTTCCTTCGCCGAAAGATCAAGGAACTGAATCTGCGGACGACGGCGCAGGTCACTGCTGCACTGAAAGCGGGCGGTGCGTGCCAGAACTGCCTTCATGCCCCCGGCGGGATCCAGGATATTTTGGATGACGTTTGGGCTGCCGAACGGCTTGGAGGCCAGAATGCACAGCCGGCGGTCGGGTACGTTCCTGCTCCCGTTCCGGTTTCTGAAACCGCAGCTCCCCAGCTCGTGCAGATCGATGGACACACTGTCTCCGGAAATGGAAATGCCGTCGCTTCTGGAAATGCCGTCACTTCTGGAAATGCCGTCACTTCTGGAAATGCCGTCACTTCTGGAAATACTGCGGTCGGCACATCTTCGGGACTTGGAGACGGCGGCGCGCTTCCGATCTACGGTCAGCCGGCGTTCTCCCCTGCTCCGGTCACGGCTCCCGCTGCGTCCGGCGGAGCGGCGCTTTCTCCGTACCAGTTCATGAAAAAGATCGAGGAAGTTATCGAAAACATGGTCCGGCCGGTCCTTCTTCGCGACGGCGGGGACTGCGCGATCGTGGACATTAAAGGGAATCTCGTTTACGTGGAACTGCGCGGTGCGTGCGCGAGCTGCTCCAGCGCGAACGTGACGCTCAAAAACCTCGTCGAAACGACGCTGCGTCAGCAGGTCCAGGAAGACATTCGCGTCATTCAGGTTTGAGTACGGAAGACCATTCAGGCAGGACTGCCGGCACGCAGGATCTTCACCGTGCCGGTGGGTTTTGCTGCCCGGTCTCTTTCGTCCTTTGAGGAGGAATTTTTATGGAAAAATCGATCATTTACGCGGACAATAATGCGACGACTTGCGTGGCTCCGGAAGTTTTTGAGGCCATGAAACCCTTTTTCGGTCCGGATTACTTCAATGCCAGCTCGATGTATCCGGCAGCGGAACGGGTCTCGAAGGAACTGAAACTTGCGCGCGAGAAGGTCGCCGGCTTTTTTAATGCGGATACCGAGAACGAGATCCTCTTCACGTCGTGCGCGACGGAGAGCAACAATCACGTGATCTTCGGCACCGCGGCAGCAAATCCGTCCCGCCGGCACATCATCACGACGATGGTCGAGCATCCGGCGGTCCTGATGGTCTGCAAGGAAATGGAACGCCGCGGATACCGCGTGACTTACCTGCCGGTCGATCGTCAGGGAAATCTGAGCAAAGCGGATTTCGTGCGCGCGCTGGAACCGGGAAATACGCTGCTGGTCACCATCATGCACGCGAACAATGAAACGGGCGTGAAGTTTCCGATCCAGGACCTGGCCCGCATCACGAAGGAGACCGATCCGGAGATCCTTTTCCACACCGATGCGACGCAGTCCGTTTCCAAGATCCCGTTTTCCATGTCCAAAAACGGTCCAAAGACCGGTTTGGCGGCAGACTTTCGCAACATCGATTTCCTTTCCTGCTCGGGGCACAAATTCCACGCTCCCAAAGGCGTCGGGCTCCTCTACATGCGGCGCGGTTCGCGGATCCGGCCGCTGCTGATCGGCGGGCATCAGGAAGGCGGACGGCGCGGCGGAACGGAAAATGCTGCGTACATCGTCGGGACTGCGGTCGCTCTGGAAACGGCGTTCCGCACGCATTTTGAAGATTACGGCAAACTGGCGGAGATTCAGCGCTACTTTGAGTCCGAACTCATCGCGCGGATCCCTGACGTGGAGATCAACGGCGCCGGCGCGGACCGAATGCCGAATACGACGAACGTTTCATGCCATTTCGTGGAAGGGGAAGCGATCCTCTACGAACTGTCCGAGTTCGGCATCTGCGCTTCCAGCGGCTCGGCCTGCACGAGCGGTTCTCTGGAACCCTCGCACGTTCTGCGTGCCATGAAAGTGCCGTTTACTGCGATGCACGGTTCCACTCGCTTCAGTTTCAGCCGATACAATACGCGGGAGGAAGTGGACCGGATCTTGGAAGTTTTCCCGGACATCATCGCACGGCTTCGGGCCATTTCGCCGTTCAGCCGTGAAAATCAGCACTAAATTTTGAATCGGAAAAGACGGTACTGCGGGTTCCGTCTTTTCTTTTACCCCCCTTACTGAAGGAGGAGCTTATGCGTTGGTCTTTCATTTTCATGTGGGTCCTGTTGGCAGGATCCAGTATTTCGTCCAGTATTTCGTCCAGTATTTCGTCCAGCCTTTTGGCCGAAGAGATCCGAATGCCGGAGAAAGGCATTTGTGCACATCGCGGAGCCAATTCGCTCTTCCCGGAGAACACGATCCCGGCCTTTGAAGAGGCTGTGCGGCGGAACGCGGAGATGATCGAGCTGGATATTTGCTACACGAAAGACAAAAAAATCGTGATCCTCCATGACCGGACGATCGACCGGACGAGCAATGGGAAAGGAAAGATCTCGGATTGGCTGTTCGACGATGTGCGCAAGCTGGATTTTGGAAGCTGGAAGGATCCGAAATTTGCAGGGACGCAGATCCCGACGCTTGAGGAGGCGCTGGCGGTCATTCCGCGCAACATTTGGATCAACGTGCATTTGAAGGGAAGTGTGGAACTCGGTCTGGAAGCGGCAGAGACCATCGTTCGGCTGGACCGCGCACATCAGGCGTTTTTGGCGGCTGGGCGAAAGGTCCAAGATGCTGTGCGGGAAAAGTTTCCGCAGGTCATGTTCTGCAATATGGAGCGTCAGGGAACTCCCAGCGACTACGTTGCGTTGACTTTGGAGTTGAAAACGGAGTTCATCCAAGTTACGGCCATGCCGACGCCGGAGGAAGTGAAAGCACTGCATGACGCTGGCATTCGGATCAACTATTTTGGCACGAACGATCCGGAAATGTACCGTAAACTGCATGACGCCGGCGTTCAGTTCCCCTTGGTCGATGACCTTCCGCGGGTCGGGCGCTGAGTAGGGAGTTTCTGTATTCAAGTCAAGGGGGTAAATTGTCAAAATTTTAATTATTTTAAAAATTTACCTTTTTGCTTGGTTCAGCATTCAAGCTGGGAAGTGTTTTCCACAGGGGATCAGGTCAAGGACGAATGGGGCTTGGACTGATTTTCTCCCCAGTGCTGGCCGGTTTTGAGCATTTGATTCACGATCGTGATCAATTTGCGAATACAGGCGATTTTCAAC
>JAFQOH010000054.1:0-14528 GCA_017403345.1 Thermoguttaceae bacterium | reverse complement strand
AAGCAGGTCGAGATCACGTTCCACGAACTGGACTACGCGAAAACGAAAAAGGAGACCGGCCGCGAAGTCAAAGCGAATCTCCTCATCTACATTCCGAAAAACGCCGAAGGCCCGGTCCCGGCATTTCTCGGATGCAATTTCCTCGGCAATCACACGATCACGCCTGAAAAAGAGATCGCTCTTTTCCATCTGCGCAACGGCAGCACACCGAAAGACGACACGAATCTGAAACCGGAAGATTCTCGCGGTTACCGCGTCAACCGCTGGGACGTGGACCAGATCCTCGACGCCGGCTATGCGCTGGCGACGCTCCACTACATGGACGTGACGTTTGACGAACGAAACGGCATCGGCACCGGGATCTTTTCCCTCTACGGCGATTCCAAAGCGACAGAAGAACGCACGCCGGACGCCTGGGGATCCATCACCGCGTGGGCATGGGGACTGAGCCGTGCGCTGGATTATCTCGAAACGGACGAGCACATCGACGCGACACGCGTTGCGGTCATGGGACACTCCCGTCTTGGGAAAACGTCGCTCTGGGCCGGAGCTTCCGATCCGCGTTTTGCCGTGGTCATCTCGAATAACTCGGGCTGCGGCGGTTCTGCTCTGAGCCGGCGCAACTACGGCGAGACGCTCACCATCATCAACCGCAGTTTCCCGCACTGGTTCGCGAAGAACTTCCGCCAGTACAATGCGGACCCGAACACGCTGCCGATCGACGAACACGAACTCATCGCGCTGATGGCTCCGCGTCCGGTCTACGTCGCCAGCGCGAAAGAAGACCGCTGGGCTGACCCGAAAGGCGAGTATCTCTCCGTCTATCATGCAGTCCCGGTTTACGAACTCTACGGCGAGAAACCGTTCGACGGACTCTCCGAACCTGCCCAGCCCGCCGTCGACCAGCCGGTATTCGGCAAAAAGATGGGATACCATATCCGTTCGGGCGGACACGACGTTAAGGACTACGACTGGACGCAGTACATTCGTTTCGCGGATCAGTTCCTGAAGAAGTAAAAGGAGCAGTTAAAACGTCCAGATGCCGGGAAGTTTCGGAAGAGTTCGGAACTTCCCGCTCATTTTATAAAATTTCAGCAAAGGATCAGAAAATGTCAGCAGAAATGACCCAAAACCCGCCAGTAGCAGGATCGATGGATCAGTGGGCGCCTGAGATCCGGAGACGATTCTGGACCTGGCAGATGCGCACGATCTTCGCGACGATGATCGGCTACGCGCTTTTTTATTTTCTCCGTAAGAACTTTTCGCTCGCCATGCCGGGACTTGAGGCCGAGATGGGGATCTCCAAAACGAGTCTGGGGATCTTTCTCACTTTCCACGGTCTGGTCTACGGTTTCTCGCGTTTCTTCTACGGCGTGATCGCCGACCGGTGCAACGCGCGCGTTCTGATGACGCTCGGCCTTCTCTGCTGCACGACGGTGAGCATCCTGTTCGGTTTCGCGCCGGAGATCGCGCAGGCGATCACGGGCGTTTCCAGCGGCGAGAAATTCATCGCGTGCATGGCTGCTGTCATGGGGTTCCTCTGGGTCCTGAACGGCTTTTTCCAGGGGTCCGGCTTCCCGCCGTGTGCCCGACTCCTGACGCACTGGATCCCGCCGAAGGAACTCGCGACGAAAATGTCCGTCTGGAACACTTCGCACTCCATCGGCGCGTTCATCGTCGTCGTAATGTGCGGGTACATCATGGGACAGTCCGTCATCGGAGGAGAACCCAATCCGAAGATCATCCCGAACGACATCTGGGCCAACTTCCAGAACGGAATGGGCTTCGGGACCGGTGCGTGGCGGTACTGCTTCTGGATACCGGCCGGATTCTCTTTCCTCGGAGCGATCGGCCTTTGGCTCACACTGCGCGACACGCCGACGTCGGTCGGTCTTCCGGAACTTCCCGGAACAGGAAAAGCCGCGGTGGATCCCGGGGCCGGCCCCTCCCCTTCCTTCCTGCGGAAAGCTGTTTTCATGAACCGCTTCATCTGGATCCTCGGCCTGGCGAACTTCTTCGTTTACGTCGTCCGTTTCTCGGTTTTGGACTGGGGCCCGACGCTTTTGAGCGAATCGAAACACGTCTCGCTCGTTCACGCCGGCTGGCTGGTCGCCGCGTTTGAGATCTTCGGCATTCTCGGAATGCTCTTCTTCGGCTGGATGACCGATGCGGTCCTGAAAGGGCGTGCGCACCGTACGTGCGTCATCTGCATGGCGGGCAGTGCGCTGTTCGTTCTGCTCTTCTGGCTCATGCCGTCCAATGCTCCGCACTGGATGCTCTGTTTCCCGCTCTGCGGAGCCGGTTTCTGCATCTACGGACCACAGGCGCTGATCGGCATCGCCGCGGCAAATCAGGCGACCAAACGTGCCGCAGCCACCGCGAACGGCTTCACCGGTCTGTTCGGCTACGCCAGCGTCATCGTTTCCGGCGTCGGCGTCGGAGTAATGGCGCAATACGTCGGCTGGAACCTGATCTACGTCCTCATGGTAGCCATTTCGCTCATCGGAATGGGGATCTTCCTCCTCATGTGGAACGCTCCGAGCGACGGATACGCCCGGCTTGGCGATGAAGAGTGACGAAAAGTAACGAAGACAGACGGAAGGTCCTTGAAGCCAGACGGAAGGTCCTTGAAGACAGACGGAAGGTCCTTGAAGACAGACGGAAGGTCCTTGAAGACGACGGAAGGTCCTCGACTCAAACGATTTCATCGGGGGGCATTTAGGACTGTGAAATGCCTCCAACTCCTTTTTGACTTTAACGAAAGCAAGTTTTTCGATCATGCAGAAATACTATTCCCCCTTTACGCACGCGGAACTTTTGGAGAAGGTCCGCAAGATCCGTCACGTTGCGCTCGACATGGACGGCACGATCTATCTCGGCGCGAAACTCTTTCCCTTCACGCTTGCGTTCCTTAACGGACTGAAGGAAATGGGGATCGGCTACTCATTTTTGACCAATAATCCGTCGCGGAGCATGGCAGACTACCTCGCGAAGCTCCACAAAATGGGGATCCCGGCGGAACGTGAGGAAATGTTCAACACGGCAGTCGCCACGATCCAGATGATCCAGAAAACGATGCCGGAAGCGAAGCATCTCTTCATTCTCGGCACGAAAAGCATGATCTCGGAATTCGAGGCGGCCGGTTTCACCATTGCGGCAGACGATCCGAACGACGAGCCGGATGCTGTGGTCGCCGCGTTCGACATGGAGCTGACGTACGCAAAGCTCTGCCGTGCGGCATGGTGGATCAGTCAGAAGAAGCCGTACTTTGCGACGAATCCGGATCTTGTCTGTCCGACGGATCTTCCGACGGTTCTGGTGGACTGCGGTTCCCTCTGTGCGTGTCTCGAAGCCGCGACAGGCCGAAAACCGGACGTCATGATGGGGAAACCGGACCCGAAAATGCTCGATGGCATCGTGGAACGCTGCGGCCTGAAAAGCGACGAGATCGCGATGGTCGGCGACCGCATCTACACGGACATCGCGATGGCTCGGAATGCCGGCGCGCTGGGCGTTCTGGTCCTCACGGGCGAAACGACGCTCGAAACGGCGCTCGGAAACGATCCGCAGCCCGACATTACGGCACAGTCGCTCGTTGAATTCGGTGAACTGATCCGCGAAGCCCGCGGGTAGTACGAGCGAAAAAACTGCGTATCCGGGGAGTCCTGCGACATTCAGGCTCCCCGTTTTTTATGGAGTTCCCGGTTTTCTTTCATTTCAGTAAAAAATGGGAAAATTTCTTTTTTTCGTGCGTTCCATTCCTTGACAATCGGCGCGGATTGTGCTAAAATAAAAGTGTATTTTTTTAATTTTTTATCCACTAAAAACTACCAGAGCAAAAGAAAAAGCGAAGAAAATGTCGATCATCGTTCAGAAATTCGGCGGGACCAGCGTCGCCGACAGCAATAAGATCCTGGCAGCAGCCCGAAAAGCGATCCGCGCACAGGAAGAAGGTCATCAGGTCGTCATGGTCGTAAGCGCCATGGGGAAAAATACGGACAAACTCATCGCACTCGCGAAAGAGATCGACGAGAATCCGCCGGCGCGCGAGATGGACATGCTGCTCTCGACCGGCGAGCAGGTCTCTGTCGCCATGGTCGCGATCGCGATCCAGCATCTTGGATACAAAGCCGTCAGCATGACTGGCGCACAGATCGGGATCAAAACGAACAATTCGTTCATGAAAGCCCGTATCGAATCGATCTCCACGGACCGCATCCGGAAGGCGCTGAATGATGGAAACATCGTCATCGCGGCAGGTTTCCAGGGGGTGGACGACAACTACAACATCACGACGCTCGGACGCGGCGGAAGCGACACGACGGCGGTCGCTCTGGCAGCGGTCCTGAACGCGGAATCGTGTGAGATCTACACGGACGTGGACGGCGTCTACACCGCAGACCCGCGCGTCGTGCCGAAAGCCCGGCGTGTGAAGCAGATCAGCTATGACGAGATGCTCGAAATGGCGAGTCTCGGCGCAGGGGTCATGCACAGCCGTTCGATCGAATTTGCGAAGAATTTTGAAGTTCCGATTCACGTCCGTGCCGCCTACAGCGACGAGCCGGGCACGATGATCGTGGCGGAGCCGGAATCGATGGAGCGTCCTGTCTGCGGTGCGGCGATCGCGAAGGATGAAGTCCGCTTTTCCATCTGCGGTGTCCCGGATGTCCCGGGGATGGCGGACCGGATCTTCCTGCCGATCGCGAATCATCAGATCGCCATGGACATGATCGTCCAGAACGTCGGCACGAACGGCAAGGCGGAGATCTCCTTCACCATTCCGGCTACGGAACTGTCCACGACGCTCAAGGCTCTGGACGAAGTAAAGAGCAGCATTCCGGACGCTTTCGAGTCCTTCTCCTACGACAATAATCTCTGCAAGGTCTCGATCGTGGGACTCGGCATGGAGCGTCAGGTCGGCGTTGCGGAGAAAATGTTCGAGACGCTGGCAGCGCGCAACATCAACATTCAAATGATCTCGACCAGTGAGATCAAAGTTTCCGTTCTCGTCGACAAAGAACAGGGGGCGGAAGCGATCCGGGCGGTCCACGACGCTTTTGAGCTTGGCTGTATGCCGTCAGATGTCAAACCGCTGGTGAAGCCGGAAATGATCTCGGACGACGAGAAGATCCGTCTGATCAACCGTCTGAAGCACATGGAAGACGTCCTCATCGAGTCGGTCATGCTCGACGAAACGCAGGCGAGCGTCACGCTTTACGGTCTCCCGCAGGAACCTGGAAATGCCGCGCGCGTGTTCAAATCTGTGACGGAAGCGGGGATCATCGTGGACATGATCGTCCAGAGTCCCGGCGACAAATTCACGAATCTGACTTTCACGGTGGAGCGCAGCTGTGCGGATGCTGCTTTGAAGGTGGCGAAAGAGCTTGCGCAGACGCTTGGCTGCACTGCATCTGAGACCTGCCCGCCGGTCGCGAAGATCTCGCTCAGCGGAACGGGGATGCGCAGTCACACGATGATCGCGGCACGGATCCTGAAGGCGCTGGCGGACGGCGGACTCAATGTTGCGATGATCAACACGAGCGAAATGCGTTTCAATCTCGTCGTGGATGCTCAAGTCGGTACGAAAGCGCTGGAACTGCTCAAAGAAGAGCTGAAAGACGTCATCGCGGACTAGATCCGGAATAGAACCGCACTTAAAGAGAACAAACGGCAGGAAGGACGACTCGTTTTTCCTGCCGTTTTTTAGAATTTTAATGTAAGATCCTGCATTTCACACTCCCGCCGACCTAAAGGAGGACCATCATGTCCCAATTTTCCCGCCGTTTCTTTCTGCACGCACTGCCGCTTGCTGTTTTTGTTCTGTCGTCCTCAACATCCAAACACGCCCTTCATGGAAATGAAGCCGACGGCGAATTCCATCCCTCGAAAGATCCTGCATGGACGCTGACGTTTGAAGATGACTTCCGCGGGGAGTCGCTCGACCAGACAAAATGGTTCCCCGGCTATCGTCTTGGACGGATGGCGTACTATCAGAAGCTCGGTTTTCCGAATGCCCATGGACGCGCCTGGCAGCCGCAGCCGCCGATGGCGCACTATCTGATGGAAGACAGCGTTCTGAAACTCCGGGTGGACCGTGAGCTTCCGAAACGCCCGACGCCGGAAACCCTGACCGTTTCGTGCATCACGTCTGCGATCTATCTGCATGACGAGAAGACCGGGAAATTTGAGGATGAAGTCCGTTTCTCTCAAAAGTACGGCTGGTTTGAGATCCGGTGCCGGATGCCGAAGTGCGGGAGCGGACGCTACACGGCATTCTGGCTTCATTCTGTGGGTGCGGAGAATCAGGAGTACACGCCGGAAGGTGTTCGGAAAAGTCTCAAAGACGGAGCGCTGGAGATCGACATTTTCGAATGGCTCGGCCGTTCGCCGCAGGAGAATCTCTTCAACGTGCATTTCACGACGAACGGACACCATGCGTTTTCGTTCGATTTCGACATTACGAAGGACTTTCACACGTGGGCGCTGAATTGGGAAGAAGGGCGTCTGACGTGGTATTTGGACGGAAAACCGATCCGGGTCTACGAAGGTCCCACGCCGCGGAACGAAATGTACATTCTGGCCGCTATGTTCCAGGCCGCCGGCTGGACCGGGCCGCTTGACATAAAAGCGAAGTATCCGTTTGATTTCGAGATCGACTACATCCGCGTCTGGAAGAAAAAATAGTTCATTCGGAAACGGTGCGTCCCGGTTCACGGCACGAATTTCACGACTGAAAACATAAAAAAGGCACAGAAGGAGCTGAAAAGAAAAATTTTCAAAACTCCATTTTGTGCCTTTTCGTGCTTTTCGTGCTTTTCGTGAATTTCGTGAATTTCGTATCAGGGTAAAGATACATTTAGTCCTTCAAAAATTCTTCGATCAGGTCGAAAGCGTCTTTCAGCTCTTCCATACTGTTGGCGAAAGAGAGACGCGCGTACCCTGGTGCACCGAACGCGGACCCCATGACCGTGGCGACGCCTTTCTTTTCGAGAAGTTCCAGGCACCAGTCCGTGTCCGTTTCGATCATTTTTCCGCCGTATTCGCGTCCGAGGTGAGGCTGAATGTTTACGAATGCGTAAAACGCGCCGTACATATTGCCGCAGGAAAGACCGTCGATCGCGGCGATGCGGCTCGCGACGTAATCGCGGCGTTTTTCAAATTCGGCACGCATCTGCTCCACGCACTCCTGCGAGGATTCCAGAGCTGCCATGGCCGCGTACTGAGAAATACTGCACGGGTTGGAGGTCTCCTGACTCTGGAGGCTCGCCATTTTCTTCGCAACGACAGCCGGAGCGAACGTCCAGCCGATGCGCCATCCGGTCATTGCGTAGGTCTTCGAGACACCGTTGATGATGATCGTGCGGTCCATGAGTTCCGGACGGACGGTCGGGAAACTGACGAAAGTGTGCCCGCTGTAGACGAGATTTTCGTAAATTTCATCCGCGATGACCCAAAGGTCTTTTTCAATGGCGACGTCTGCCAGAGCACCGAGTTCTTCGCCGGAGTACATGCTGCCGGTCGGGTTGGAGGGACTGCAGAGAAGGAGCGCTTTCGTCTTTGGCGTGCATGCAGCGCGGAAGGCTTCCGGAGTGAGTTTGAAATCATCTTCCTGCCGCGTTTCGACGATGACCGGAACACCGCCGGCGAGTTTGACCAGTTCCGCGTAGCTGACCCAGTACGGAGCGGGAATGATGACCTCTTCGCCTTCATCGATCAGGACGGTGAAGACATTGTGCAGGCAGTGTTTCGCGCCGTTGGAGACCGTGATATTTTCCGGTTTGTATTCGAGACCATGGCGAGCCTGGTAGAATTTGCAGACCGCCTGTTTCAGTTCCGGGATCCCTGAGGCGACAGTGTAGCGTGTTTTTCCTTCCTGCATCGCTTTGACGGCGGCGTCGCAGATGTGCTGGGGAGTATTGAAATCCGGCTCGCCGAGACTCAGGCTGATGACTTTTCGGCCGGACGCTTTCAATTCTTTGGCTTTCGCTGCCATGGTCAGCGTTGCGGACGGCTCCAGCGCTTCGATACGTCGGGAAAGGTTGAGTTGCATTTAGGGGGTCTCCGTAAATTTGAGGCACATTTTTTGATGAATTTGGACGGATATATTATAATAAAAAGTTTTGAAATGAAAAGAAGGGGGGGAGAAAAATTTTCAGCATTTTCCTAAAAATTTTCTTCTCGGGTCCCCTCTTCTTGGGCTGGAAGGCAGGTTTCCTCCAGGTGCACGTTACGGCGTGAGTGTGCGCTCCAGGATCTTCTGGAGAAACGCTTCCGCTTCCTTGCGAGTCTCCTGGCGGAACGTGGACCGAAGCAGGATCCGGTGCGCGAGAACGGGGACGGCGAGAAATTTTACGTCATCGGGGATCGCGTGATCTCGTCCCTGGATCTTCGCCCAGGCCTGGACTGCTCGATAGAACGCCTGGAGACCGCGAGTACTGACGCCGACTCGGCAGCCCGGATCCTGCCGCGTCTGCTCGACGATGTCCATCATGTAGTCTGCGATCGTTTCTTCCACGTGCACATTTCGTACTTCTTCACGCAGCGTGCGGACATCGTCAAGTGTCAGGACCGGACGCAGTTCTGACTCTGGTTCCCGACGCTGAGAAAGAAGCTCCTTTTCCCTTTCTCGAGGCGCATACCCGATCGGGATCCGCATGAGAAAACGGTCCAGCTGGCTCTCTGGGAGCGGAAACGTACCCTCAAAACCGGCGGGATTCTGGGTCGCGATGACGAAAAATGGATCCGGAAGCGGGCGTGTCTCCCCTTCCGTCGTGACGCTTCCTTCCCCCATCGCCTCAAGCAGTGCACTCTGTGTCCGCGGTGCCGCACGATTGATCTCGTCTGCAAGCACGATATTGGCGAAGATCGGTCCCGGAACGAATTTCCAGGAGGACGCGTTCGTTTCTTTTCCGCGGGCGTCACTTGCTGTGCGGGCGTCACTTGCTGCGCGGGCGTCACTGACTTCCGTGAAATTGGGGGAGTTTTCATTCCGGAAAGTCTCCAGGGCCGCAGGGATGGTACTTCCCGTGATCTCGGCAGGAAGAAGGTCCGGGGTGAACTGGATCCTGCGGAACTTTCCGTCTACGCAGCGGGCAAGCGTCCGCGCCAAAAGCGTTTTTCCCACACCGGGAACGTCTTCCAGAAGAATGTGTTCGCCGGCCAGAAAAGCTGTCAGGCAGAGCTGGACCGTTTCCGGCTTCCCGAGAAAAACCCGTTCGATCTGATTTTGAAGTTGAGTAAGCATGAATTCCGGCATGAGCTGAAAGGAAACCAGGGGAATGGAGGGGGAACTCTGCGCGTCAGAAACGGATCTGTGCGTCAGAAACGGATCTGTGCGTCAGAAACGGATCTGCGCGTCAGAAACGGATCTGCGCGTCAGAAACGGATCTGTGCGTCAGAAACGGAAGTCTCTTCCCCCAAAAAAACACATTTTTTTCATTATATCGTGCCGATGGGGATTTACAAGCGGGGGATTTCCGGGTAAAATGAAGAAAATGTAAGAATTTGAAAGAAAATTTGCAAAATTTTCCAAATGGCTCCGTTTTGCCTCCGATTTTACCTCCAAATTTTCCCTAGACCCAGTTCCTGAGCGTGTACGAATGAAGATCCGACTTTTTCCCGGTTCCGTTTTTTTTCTGCTTCTTCTTTTGACGTGTGCGGCCGCCAATTCGATCCATTCCAATCCGCTTCTTCTGCTTGCCGGTTTTCTGTTTGGCCCTCTCGTTTGGAACTTTTGGATCCCGTTTCCGATCCTGCGCCGGATCGAGGTCAAACGGAGCCTTCCGGATCACGTTTTTGCGAAGGAAGGTTTTCCGTGTGAAATTGAGCTCGTTTCGCATTCTCGAAGCGGTTTTTCATGCACAGCGATCCAGCCGTTTCCGGGGCTTCCGTTTCTTTTTCAGTTGGAAAAAGTGCAGGAATTCACGCCTCGAAAAGGCGAGACACATCGAATTCTGAACTACACGCTGGAGGTTCAGTCCCGCGGAGTTTTCGAGCCGAAAAACGTTCATCTTTCGTGCAGTTACCCATTTGGTCTATTTTCCTGGACGCGGACGTTTCGGGTGAGTGCGGCTCCGCTGACGGTCTTTCCGGAACGTGTGGATACGAACGCGTTTTGGGAGCGGGCCGTGATGCCGAATGCAGCGGAAGGGATCCGCAGTCTCGACGGTGAGTTTGCGGGTCTGCGTCTCTGGACGGAGGGAGAACCGCTGCGCCGGATCCACTGGCGAGCTTCCGCCCGGCACGGTCAACTTCTTGCGGCAAAACAGGATGGTCCGCAGCCGCTTTCGTTTTTTCTCATCGCAGATCTTACGGAGTCAGACGGCCAAAATGCAGAGAAAAACATTTCGCTCGCAGCCTCTTTGATCTGGGATCTGTGCCGCGAGCTTGCGCCGTTCACGTTCGGAGCGGAGACTGCGGTCTGGCTGATGCTCATCGGCGACGAGAAAGCGGAACTTTTGAAATCGGAAGAAACCGATGATTTTTGTCGGACCGCTCTTGAAAAATTGGCTCGAGTCCGTCCGCGTGATGGCAAACGTCCGGCCGTGGATCCGTCCGCCGCGCTTGAAGAATTCCGCCAAACACATCCGTCGCCAAATATTCTGTGGATCGGGCCGGATCTGCACGATGAATGAGGCAGGTTTTCGATTTTTTTTGGAGAGAATTCCAAGGAGAGTCCTTGCGTAAAGTCGGATTTTGAGTATAATAAAACGCAGTTTGCGGAGGGTGCGGAGTCGGCATCTTCCAATGGATCAATGACCTGAGTGAGAGGAATGAAAAATGCTTCACGCGATCATCATGGCGGGCGGCTCCGGAACGCGGCTGTGGCCGGAAAGCCGCAGAGATTTTCCGAAACAGCTCATGACGTTTGCCGGAACACGCTCTTTTCTTCAGGGGACGGTCGATCGCCTTTTGCCTGCGGTGCGTCCGGAAAATATCGGCATCGTGACCGGAAAACGGCTTCGTGACGCTGTTGCCGGGCAGGTTCCGGAACTTCCGGAGGATTCCATCATCGTGGAACCGTGTGCGAGAAACACGTCGGGCTGCATCGCGCTTGCAGCGCTTTGGTGTCTGAAACGGGATCCGGACGCCGTCATGGTCATTTTGCCGTCAGACCATCTGATCCAGCCGGTCGACGCGTTCCAAAAAACCATCCTGCGTGCCGCGCAGCTCGTGGAACGTGCCCCGGAAAAACTCGTGACGCTCGGTATCCCGCCGACGTATCCCGCAGAGTCTTTCGGATACGTGGAACGCGGTGCGGAACTTGAAGCGGAACTTGAAGCGGAACTTGACGCGGAACTTGAAGAGGGATCGGGTACGGACTGTGAGCTTCGGGCGTTTGAAGTCCTTCGATTCCGCGAGAAACCGGATCGGCAAACGGCGCAGGAGTACATTGCGTCCGGCTCGTTCTTCTGGAATGCGGGTATCTTCGTGTGGAAGGCGGAAACGCTCCTTGAAAATCTTCGGCGTTACGCACCAGGCGTTTCGGGTCCCGTCGAGACGATGCGCGCGGTACTGCATTCTGCGGCATTTGAGGAGACGCTAGAGCGTGAGTTTCCCAAGCTAGAAAGCATTTCGATCGACTATGCCGTGATGGAGAAAGCGGCGCAGGACGGCAATGTCGCGATCCTTCCGGTCCCCTTTGAGTGGGATGATGTTGGTTCATGGCGTTCTCTGGAACGTCATTTTCCGCAGGATGAAAGCGGCAACACGCTCGCGTCGCCGCCTGAAATGCCAAAGCCGGTCCTCGTCAAAACGACGGACTGCACGATACGAAACACAGACGCGGGCAAAACGGTCGCGTGCTGCGGAGTGAAAGATCTGGCCGTCATCGTCACGCCGGACGTGGTTCTGGTTTTTGACCGGAATTGCGAAGAATCGGTGCGAGAGGTGACTCAGAAACTTAAGGAAATGAATTGCGAGGAATTACTATGAAAAGTGATTGGAGTCCCGAATCATGGAAAAGCAAGCCGATCAAGCAGTGGGTCGAATATCCGGATCCGGCAGCGTTTGAATCGGTCGTTCAGGAGATATCCACCCTTCCTCCGTTGGTGACCAGCGGCGAGATCGCCCAGCTTCGCAAAGAATTGGCCGCCGCGGAAGACGGCGAGTATTTCGTACTTCAGGGCGGGGACTGCTCGGAGACTTTCGATGCGTGTTCGCCGGACCGGATCACGAGCAAGCTGAAGATCCTGCTCCTGATGAGCTACATTCTGATCTACGGAAGCCGAAAGCGCGTCATTCGTCTTGGCCGAATTGCGGGCCAGTACGCCAAACCGAGAAGTAAAGATACGGAAACGAGAGACGGCGTGACGCTTCCGAGCTACCGCGGGCCGCTGATCAACAGTCCGGAATTTACGGCAGAAGCGCGTACGCCCGATCCGAAAAACATGCTGCGCGGCTACGCTCATGCGGCGATGACGCTGAACTTTATGCGCAGTCTGATCTCCGGCGGTTTTGCCGACATGCACCATCCGGAGTACTGGGAACTTGGTTTCGTGAATCTGAGCGAGCATTCCCGCGAGTACCGGCACATTTTCCAGTCGATCAGCACGTCGATCAACTTCATGGAGATCGTCGCCGGCACGATGGACGCCTTGGCGGAAACGCGGTTCTACTGCAGTCACGAAGGGCTTCATCTGCCCTACGAAATGGCGCAGACCCGCCGGGTGCCGCGCCGTAAGGAGTGGTTCAACCTGACGACGCATTTCCCGTGGATCGGAGAACGCACGCGACAGCTGGACGGAGCGCACGTGGAGTTTTTTCGCGGGATCGCAAATCCGATCGGCGTGAAAGTCGGTCCTACGATGCAGCCGGATGAACTGATCGAGCTGACGAAGGTTCTGAATCCGCGCAACGAAAAAGGCCGTCTGTGCCTCATTTGCCGTTTTGGTGCGTCGCAGATCGAGGAAAAACTTCCGCCGCTGGTGGAAGCCGTCATGCGTGAGAAGCGGAATCTGCTGTGGGTCAGCGACCCGATGCACGGAAACACGCATTCCACGGTAAATGGTCTGAAGACGCGCAGTTTCGACGACATTTTGAGCGAGCTGCTTTGCGCGATGCGCATCTTGGACCGTGAAGGAACGCATCTGGGCGGCATCCATTTCGAGCTGACCGGAGAAAACGTCACGGAATGCACCGGAGGTGCCCGAGGGTTGACGGAAGCGGATCTTGTGAAGGACTACCAGACGGAAGTCGATCCGCGTCTGAACTACGAGCAGTCGATGGAAATGGCGCTTCTGATCGCAGAGCGTCAGGCTTCCTACCGCCGGTAAAATGAAAGGATGAAAAAGAGAACGTACGCGGCTGTGCTGAATGAAAGGGACGGCCGCGTGCGGAAGGAAACAGACCGCTGCGTTTTGGGGAATTCTCGATCTGCTGCGGAAATCGATGAAATGCGGAGGAGTTTTCAGCGAGGCTCCTCCATTTTTTGCGTAAGATGAAAGAAATGGAGAAAGAAATGGAGATCCAGGTCACTTCCAACTGTGTGCACTGTTCTCTTTGTACGGAGATCTGTCCGGCCCACCTTTTCATCTGGTCCCCTGAAGGAGGAGAGGATCATGAACCGTCGGACGTTCCGGTCGTTCCGCATCCGGAGGCGTGTATCCAGTGCGGACACTGTGTGTGTCTCTGTCCTGCCGACGCGATCCTCCATTCTGCATTTGGACCGGACGCGAAGACGCCGATCTCTGAGGAACTTAAGCCAAGCTGGGAGCAGTTCCAGCAGCTTGCGGCGACGCGCCGGTCGGTGCGAAGTTTCCAAAGTGTCAAAGTGCCGCGTGAGCAGCTTGCGCAGATCCTTCAAACGGCCGAGACTGCCCCCACGGCATGCAATGGCCGTCATGTGCATTGGACGGTGGTTTCCGATCCGGAGCTCCTGCGCCAGATCCGTTTGGCAACGCTCTCGGTACTTCGGAAAGGACTGGCCATTCTGGAATCTCCGCTCGGTTTTCTGGCTGCGAAACTTTTCCCGCGGTCTTCTGCAGGACGGAATTACGACCGGATCCCGATGATGCGCTCCCTGCTGAAGGCGTCCGAGACGCAGGACCTGATCCTTTACGACGCGCCGGCGCTCCTCATGGCCCACTGCAGCGTGACGGGGAGTCCGTTTGCGAAAGGCGACGCACAGCTTGCGCTTCAGAATGCGGCACTTGCGGCACACGCGCTGGACCTTGGTTCTTTTTATGTCGGGTTCGTGACTTGGGCAGCCCAGGAAGATCCGGCCATTGGGAAACTCCTTCAGCTTCCGAAAGACCATCAGATCGCCGGCGGTTTGGCAGTCGGGATCCCCGCGGTCCAGTACCGTTTTGCGCCGGTGCGTGAATTTCCGGAGGTCCGCTGGCTGGACTGAAAACACGAAGGGATGCAGAGAAACGTTGATTTGAATCACGAAAAACTCGAAAAAATGCGAAATTCACCAAAAGACTAAAAAAAATTTTAAATCTTTCGCGTCTTTTCGCGTCTTTTCGCGTTTTTCGTGAAATTCGTGTCAGGGCACGTTCACTCCCTTTTTTCTCTTTTTTTCTCTT
>JAFQOH010000053.1:0-4134 GCA_017403345.1 Thermoguttaceae bacterium | reverse complement strand
TCTTTCTTTTCACGCGGCTGGAATTCGTTTGGCGTGAAAAGCCCCCTGCTCCGGATCCCCTCTCCCTGTTAAAAGTTTTCCTGAAGAGGAACGGAGAGGGGAGTGGACGACCGTTCCAGTAATAAGTTGGCTCCTACTTGGTTCTGTTGTGGTCCATCTGGAAATAGCGAACCCCTTCGTATTGTAATTACTGCCGTTAAAAAAAGCAGAAAAACGCTGAAAACGCTGAAAGTCTATGGTGCGGCTCTCTCGGAAAACTTGAATTTCCTCTTTCCTTCTGTTTTAACCGGAAAAACTGGCTCAAATGTACCGTTCTCGAGCCTTTTCGAATTTTTTCTGCCTTTTTTCGAAAGTTTTCTTGCGATTCTTTAAGGAACTACCGATAAACCCAATACAGAAAATTTTTCATGGAAAAATCTGCCTTTTTTTGCTTTTCATTGGCGATTGCCTCAACTTTGGGGGTAGTGTGTGCCGATTTTATTAATGTGTTGATGAGGAGGCCCCTCTCAATGCATTAGTGAAAGCGGCAGGTTTGTTTTCTTGCAGACCTCTTCTTTCCGGTGTAATTCCTGTTCCCGTATATGTTTATGTGTTTGCGTTTGCGTTTGGTGCGTACGTGGGTACTTGGTGTGTACGGAAGTTTTCAGGATCCAGATCTGCTATCCTGCGAATGTGTATTTTTGCAGGTCTGATTTGGTGTCGATTTCAAATTTTTTGTGTTCGGGACCTGCGCAGGTCTCTGGTGGTCCTGAATGGATCCAGTGAGTGTCTTTGGACCCTGTATGCGTGTTCCGGATGACGGATGACCGATCGAATTGGGCGGTCTGGTCCTCTTCCTGTCCCGCGAAAGTTTCAAATTAGCGGACCGGGCACACTGAAAGTGTCTTCTAGACCAGTGTGCGCTGACCGTGTTTGGGATTTTTTAGAGGAACGATGTATTGTCTGGTGCTGTTTGGCGCCTTGACTGCTGTGGTATTTTCCATCGGCGGCTCATTTACGCGGATGTGTGTAAAAGTGTGCTGAAGCCGATGGAGCGGGAGATGGAGCTGCCGTGAAGAACACGCAAAAGCTGAAATTCCGTGCCTGTGAAACGGTGTTGCTGTTGGGCGCTGGAGAGCGGATAGTGTGTGCGCTTCGGATGTGTGGAAATTCCGTGTTGCGGTTGCACTGCGGTGTACAGTTCGGTATGAAAAGAACGTATCTGAAATGGTTTTGGAGCCTGCGGTCCAGCTGTATTTGACGGCGGACAGAAGGTGCGGTTTGGGGAATGTGAGCTTTCGCTGATGTTTCTAAGATCGTGCAGCATGGCCCAGCTTCCGTAGGATGTTGTTCTGTGAAAATGGACATTTGGCGGCCTTTTGGTCGTGTTATCAAATTTTTGTGACTGTACGTGACGCAAATAAATTGGAGTGTGTGGTGCGGAATGACTGGCGGCAGGCTCGTCGGTCGGGAAGACGAAAACAAAATGCAGTTTGTACGTTTTTTGTGCAGATCTGTGATTTAAAAGTTTGGCTGGAGGCAATACCAAACCTAGATCCATAGTATCGACTGAATTCGAGATCCTTCTCGTGCAGCGTCGGTACTATGCGGGACAGTGTGTAGACTGTATCCGGCCAGGAATAAAACGTTTTTTCAGCGGTGAGCTGCGGAGCGTATGCTTCGGGCTTCTTCTGAAATGACGGCAGAACAGACGGAGTCCAGAGGGTTCTGTCTGGATGTAGATCTTTTTCGCAAAGTATGGATGTGGCGCGAAACGGATCGTATAAATGCTTTTTGCAAAGCGGCGGGGAAGAATCTCCCGAAAAATGCGGCTCTGTCAAAACAGTGTGACCTGAAGCCGTTTCGGACTGTGAAAAAAGGAGGACGGTCCGGAATGGATCGGCAGCACGTGTGCAGTCGATGCCCTTCAAAACGAAATATTCAGTTTTGTTCCATTCAGAAACGAGGTTTCCAAATGGATCAGAAACTGCAGACGGCGTTTTGGAAAATTTACGCAAATTTTTTGCGGGTGCGGCTGTTTGATGTAAAGAAGCGGTAGAAATACCTCTTCTTTGCGGGATGGTATTTTTTGAAAATGCCGGTATCCCTGCTTTTTTTCAGATGGTGCGAAAAGACGTTTTGCGAACAGCTTTTGAGGTGAGTAAAAACATGGAGGAATCAATGGTTGCAGTGAATTCCAATTCGGAATCAGTCGCACAGTGGTGGGAAGAATATAAAGCGAATCCTTCGGACCAGGAAAAAAGGAATTTACTGGTCGAACATTATCTTCCGCTGGTGCGTTACCATGCGCAGAAAGTGTGGCAGCGTCTTCCGGATGGCGTGGAACTGGACGATTTAATTTCCGCAGGCGTTTTTGGCCTGATGGATGCGATCGATGCATTTGATTTGTCTCGTGATGTGAAATTTGAGACGTACTGTGCTCCCCGAATTCGCGGTGCGATGCTGGATGAACTTCGAAATATGGACTGGGTCCCCCGCCTTGTACGGACCAAGGCCAAACGTATCAACGAAGCGACGAAAGAGCTGGACAATAAACTGGGCCGCAGACCTACCGATGAAGAGCTGGCCGAGTATCTGGGAGTTTCTGTAGACGAATTTGAGAAAATGGCGAAAGAGGCAAACACGGCAAGCGTCGTGAGCCTCAATAAAAAATGGTGCGAGACAGACGGCTCCAAAGAAGTCAGCGAGCTGGATGTGCTCGAAGACCAGCGCGGCGAGGATCCGACGAGCCGAATGCAGAAGATCGACACGATGCGGCTCGTGACAAAGGGATTGAAGCGTAATGAACGTCTGATCCTTCTTCTTTACTACTATCAGGACATGACGATGAAAGAGATCGGTATGACGCTCGACCTGAGCGAGAGCCGCGTAAGTCAAATACATAGCAGTATCGTGCAGCGTCTCCAGGGAACGCTTAGTGAACGGAAACCGGAATTTACGATCTGAGTACACTGTATCGGATCTGGATCTCACGAAAGACGCGAAAATACGCGAAAGGATCTTTTAAATAAAATATTTTTAAGATCACTTCGTGAGATCCGCGTCTTTCTGTCGATTTAGAGTTGATCATCATCGGGCCGCACGCAAGGCTCAGACAGCCGAAGCACTATGGCAGGCCGAGGCGGTCCGGTCACAGGTCCCGGTTTTTTCGTGTTCTGCAGAGCGGGGTTCTGCGTTCATTTCTTTTTCGCCGTTTTGGCTCTCTTTGCAGCTGTTTTCACCGCAGCTTTTCTCTTCGCAGTTTTTGCAGCACCGCATTCCGTGAATGTTGCAGTAGGCGCGGATCCGCGGTTTTTTACCGTCTTTGAGCCATTCTTTGACGTGAAAAACGATTTTTGGCGGATCATTCGGCGCGAGGTGATGCCGCATCATATGGTTTCCGATCCAGCATTCGATCCACTGGATGAAGTGACTGGGTGTGGAGGGATGGACCTCATTTTTGCCGACTTGGACACTCAGTCCCTCTTCGGTCTCTTCAATGACGAGTTCGTGTTTTTCATCCATCGCGGCTTCGCTTGAGGAGGCGAGGAGCATCATTGGCTCACCGCAGCAGATGAGTTCACTGCCGCCGTCCTCGATCATTTCCACCTGATTTCCGCAGATCCCGCAGATGAAGAATTTTTTCGGTTCAGACATTTTTTTCTCCTATGGTTTAAATGTGAAAAAAACGGAAACACTTCCGCGTTTAAAACGATCCGGTCTGAGTACCGATACGGTCCGGAAGGGAAACGGACCGTACCGATCCCGGGAGCCGAATCGTTTTAATTATAAGATGGAGGCAAAATCAGGTTCATTTACTGCGCCGAGTTTTCAGTGATAAAAAACAGATATGGAGAAGAATGTATTTTTTGGGGAGAAAAATTTTTTTACACGCTTGACTTTTCAAAGGATCGCGCTATAATAAAATCGGAGGAGGATGCGTATGGATCCAAAACCGCGAAAAAAAGTCAGAACAAAGGCGGTAGAAAAGGCGGTGAAAAAGACTGTGAAAAAAACGGCGAGAAAGATAACGAGAAAGACGGCGAAAAAACCGATTTTTGAGCTTCCGCCGACGTCGGATGTCGTGTTTCAGTATCTATTTTCGTCGCAGGGCGCAGAAGAAGGGCTGATCGGATTCATCAATGCAGTGAATCT
>JAFQOH010000052.1:0-1882 GCA_017403345.1 Thermoguttaceae bacterium | reverse complement strand
TGTTTTCGTGCCTTTTTTTACGGACGTTACGCCGAATGAGAGCCCCCCCGGAAGATTTTTTCCGAGCCTCTGTGTTTTCCTGTATTTTAAATTTTCGAGGTAAATGACGCCTCCCCCCTCTTGACAGGATCGTATTTTTACTGTATCATAAAACTTTCATCGTGTTTAACTTTCATTTGAAAATTCAGGAGAATATCATGAAACGAATTCTAATTATGTTCCTGTTCCTGTTTACGTGCGTGTGCGTCTTGACGGTCCATGCAGGAGAGCAGAAAACATCAGACACTGTGGCCGTGCCGGGCGGCGAGATGACAGTCAAGCCCATCGTTCAGATCGAAGAGGAATCACTTCCGATCCCGTTGATCCCGGAAGAGATCATTCGCGTAAGAATGGAGATCCATTTTCTTCAGGAAACGCTGCGTCAGCTTGAGGAGGGAGACCATCCGGCACTGAAAGAGCTTGAAAATGCCATGGCGCAGGCAAAGCAAAATCTCGAGCTGGTGGACTCGATCCGGTCGGGCATTGAGAAGAAACTGCCTGAGGCTTGGAATTCCCTTTCGGAAGAGGCCCGGAAGACGCTCATAAGCAAACTCATGGAAGATCCGACGTTGGATGGCTGGCAGCTGCGCGAGTACAAAGGCGAGATGGGGCAGGACGATTTTGACAAATTGCTCGAAGAACTGCGCCGTTACATTCCCATATTGAAAGAGTGCCAGCGTGTTCAGACAGAGTGCGAGATCAAGCTCAATTCCGGCACGAAAGATGGTTTTATCAAGAGCCTGACGGAAGAATTGGCTGCCAAGAAGGAATTCCTCAACAAAAAAACGGAAGAATTCAAGAAAACGCTTATTCTTGGGCTGCTGAAAGAGGCGCCCGGATACGGTGTCCCGAATGCGAGGTTCCCGTACGACTATCTGAAAGTGCGGATCGGTAACTTTGAACGCTACGACTTCGGATGGAAAAAAGACCAACTGTTGGATGAGGCCGATAAACTGTGGAAATCTTCTTGGGCCGGTGCCCGTATGGTGAAGACCGTCAATGGCATCGAGTACGCCTTCCGGTGGTGTCCTGCGGGGTCGTTCCTGATGGGGAGTCCATCCAGCGAATCTAACCGAGGTAGTGACGAAACGCAGCACCGCGTGACGCTTACGCGTGGTTTCTGGATGCTTGAGACGGAAGTGACGCAGGCGATGTGGGAGAGTGTGATGGGCACGAGTATCAGTCAGCAGCGCGACAAGGCGGATACGTCTTGGCCGTTGAGAGGTGAAGGTTCGAATTATCCGATGTACTATGTGAGCTGGGAGGAGTGCCGATCCTTTTGTGAAAAACTTTCAAGCCAACTTGGGCTGACTGTGAGTCTTCCGACGGAGGCGCAGTGGGAGTATGCGTGCCGGGCGGGTACGACGGGCGCGTATGCTGGGGATCTTGATGAGATGGGCTGGTACGAATCCAACAGTGGAAGTAAAACTCATCCAGTAGGCGAAAAGAAGCCGAACGCATGGGGACTTTACGACATGCACGGTAATGTGTGGGAATGGTGTCAGGACTGGTTTGTTACCTACTCTACGTCGCCAGCGAGCGACCCGTGCATGTTGGACAGTAACGGCGGCTCGGACCGAGTCAACCGCGGTGGCGGCTGGGGCAACCGCGCCCAGTACTGTCGCTCCGCGAACCGGAGCGGGGATACGCCGGACTTTCGGGACGACTGCCTTGGCTTCCGCACAGTTTTGGCCAGTCCAGTCCCGGAGGAATAGAGCGTAGCGCGGTAGGCGTCGGCAGCGCGAGGGCGAGGCGGTAGCCGCCCGCGCAGCAGCCGCCGTACAGCGCGGAGCGAGGCGGCTTCGCCGCCAAACAAGTCCAGCAGAATGTCCTCGGGGTCCGG
>JAFQOH010000051.1:0-5179 GCA_017403345.1 Thermoguttaceae bacterium | reverse complement strand
TCTCTCTCTCTCTCTCTCTCTTTGCCAGTTCTGTGATTTTTGCGGCAGGTGCAGTCGTCGTTCGTGTGTGAGTGCGGAGTTTCGGGGCCTATCTGTATCTTGCGGGCAAAATCTTGCAAAATATACGCGTTTTTTTTTACTTTTTGTTTTCTCTCCCCCTTTTTTTATTTTTTCTTTCGGTTAAAATGGTGGAAATTTTACCTGATTTTCATGACTCATTTCAGTTTTACGCAGGAGCGAAAAATGGCAGAAGCAGAAGTTCGCAATGAAAACGGAGGTTCCAAAGACTTCATCCGAAAAATCGTCGAAGAGGATCTTGCATCCGGGAAGCACACCGAGATCCAGACCCGTTTTCCCCCGGAGCCGAACGGTTATCTGCACATCGGACACGCAAAGTCGATCTGTCTGAACTTCGGCATCGCGCAGGAATACGGCGGAAAATGCAACCTCCGCTTTGATGATACGAACCCATCAAAAGAGGAAGATGAGTACGTCGAATCGATCCAGGAAGACATACAGTGGCTCGGGTTCCAGTGGGACAAAAAGTTCTTTGCGTCTGACTACTTCGATCAGCTCTACGACTGGGCGGTCCAGCTCATCAAAGACGGAAAAGCGTACGTCTGTGATCTGTCGGGGGAAGAGATCAGCCGGACACGCGGCGATCTGACGAAACCCGGTACGGAAAGTCCCTACCGAAACCGCAGTGTGGAGGAGAACTTGGACCTCTTCACCCGCATGAAGAACGGTGAGTTTCCGGACGGTTCCAAAACGCTCCGCGCCAAGATCGACATGGCGAGTCCCAACCTGAACATGCGCGACCCGGTCATGTACCGCATTTTGCGTGCCACGCATCACCGCACGGGCGACAAATGGTGCATTTACCCAATGTACGACTTCACGCATGGTCAGAGCGACTCGATCGAGCACATCACGCATTCCATTTGCACTCTGGAGTTTGAAAATCACCGGCCGCTCTACAACTGGTTCTGCCAGAACCTCGGTATCTACAATCCGCGGCAGATCGAGTTCGCGCGTCTGAACCTCAGCGGTACGGTCATGAGCAAACGCCTTCTTCTGAAGCTCGTGAATACGGGAGTCGTCCGCGGGTGGGATGATCCGCGAATGCCGACCATCTGCGGGATCCGCCGACGCGGGTACACGCCGGAAGCGATCCGGAAATTCTGCAAGACCATCGGCGTGAGCAAGGTGGACTCCTGCGTCGATATGGGACTCCTGGAATTCCACGTCCGCGAGCATCTCAATGCCGTAGCCCCGCGCGTCATGGCGGTCCTGCGTCCCCTGAAAGTCACCATTACGAACTGGGAGCCGGGCAAAGTGGACTATATCCATGCCGTGAACAATCCGGAGCGCCCGGAAGACGGCACGCGCGAGATCCCGTTCACCGGAGAACTGTACATCGAGCAGGACGACTTCATGGAAGAACCGCCGAAGAAGTACTTCCGTCTCGCGCCGGGCAAGGAAGTGCGTCTGCGCTGGGGATACTTCATCAAGTGTGAGGAAGTCGTGAAGGATGCCGACGGAAACGTCACGGAACTGAAATGCACGTACGATCCGGAAACGCGCGGCGGGCAGGCGCCCGACGGACGGAAAGTTAAAGGAACGATCCACTGGGTCTCGGCCGCTCATGCTGTCGAAACGGAAGTCCGACTCTTCCCGGAACCGCTTCTCGTGAAGGATCCGGAGACTGGAGTCACCGATTTCAATCCGGGCTCCGAAGTCACGCTGACCGGCTGCAAGGCGGAACCATCGCTCGCGAATGCAGAACCGGGTTTCCGATGCCAGTTTGAACGGCTTGGGTACTTCTGCTGCGATAAGGATTCCACTTCCGAAAAACTCGTCTTCAACAGCACGGTCACGCTGAAAGACACGTGGGCCAAAGAGCAGAAAAAGAACTAGTTCACACTCAAAAAGGGGTTTCGGAAAACAGTCGGGACCCCGTTTTTTACGGATCGCACATGAAAAAAATCGCAATTCTCGGCGTCGGACTCATCGGCGCCTCGCTGGGGAAAGCTCTCCTCTCACGCGGAGCGGTCGATTCCATTTCCGGATTCGGACGCAGACGGAGCAATCTGGAAACGGCTCTCGAAACGTACTGCATCACTCAGATCGCCGGCACGGTCGAAGCTGCCGTTCGGGACGCGGAGATCGTCGTGGTCTGTACGCCTGTCGAAACGATCGCACAGACCATCCGTACTGCTCTCCCGCACGTTCAGCCCGGCACGATATTTACGGATGTCGGGAGTACGAAAGCTTCGATTTTTGACGATTTTCATGAACTCTGCGAAAATTTCGGCTGCGTCTTCATCGGCGGGCATCCTATCGCGGGAAAAGAGACTTCCGGAGCCGCTGCGGCAGACGAGAATCTTTTCGTTGGAAAAACGACAGTCCTGACGAATCGGGAACCTGCAGATGCGTACGAAAAGATCGCGCAAATGTGGCGAAACACGGGTGCGAACGTCGTTTTCATGCCGCCGCTGGAACACGATGCCGTTTTGGCCCGAACGAGCCATTTGCCGCACTTGATCTCCTGCTTGCTTTCTGCTGCGACGGATCCGTCTCTCTACCCATTTTCCGGGACCGGCTACCTTTCTATGACGAGGCTGGCGGCGGGGAGTCCGGACATTTGGCGCGACATTCTGACGGACAATCGGCAAAATGTGCTTGCTGCGCTGGAAACGTTCACCGAGCGCCTCGATCAGGTTCGCGAGTTTCTCACCAACGGCGAGACAGATGCGCTGGAAACGTTTCTGAAAGACGCGAAAGCAAACCGCTCGATCCTCACGCAGCCGTAGTGCAAAACATTCGCGTCAAGACCCGTCGCTATCCTGCCTCTTTTGGGGGGAAGAGGGGCGGGTGGATCCCTGAAAGCGGAGTCCATTTTCTGCCGCGTATTTTTCTGCCGTGGAGCCTGATTTTCCGAAGATCGTCAGGTCTCCGCAGTTTTGAAATGCGAATTCGCCGATTTGTGTGACGCTTTCAGGGAGCTGTACGGATACGAGGCTGGAGCAGGCCAAAAACGCGCAGGCGCCGATACTTGCGGTACCTTCGGGGATCGAGATGCTGGTGAGACCGGAGCAGCCCCAAAATGCGTACTCGCCGATCTTTCTCAAACTTTCCGAAAATGTCACTGCGGCAAGTCCGAGCTGCCAGCTGAAGGCTTCTTCGCCGATGTCCGTAACGCCGTTGGGGAGTTCGACTGCTGCTGCGTTTCCAGTGTATTTTACGATGGTCACGGTATTTTCGGCGACTTCGTATTGGAATCCCAGTTCTTTCAGTCTCGTTTTTAGTGTCTCATGTTCCAAGTCAGATCCGCGAAGCGCATGAAACGCATGCCGATTTTCCTTTGCGTACCTTTCTGCCGAAGAATTGGGTCTTCCGCTGATGGTGAGACTGCCGCACCCGCAAAAGATCTCTTCTCCGAGGCGTACCGCGGGAGAGAGGAACGTGGCGGACGTGAGTTTCGTACAGTTCGCGAACGCGTTCCATTGGATCTTATTTATGCTGGCTGGCAACGTTACGGCTTCCAGTGCTGTGCAGCCGCTGAACGCGGATTTTCCGATGCTCGTGACTGTATCTGGAAACCAGATGGACCGCAGAGTTTGAGAGCCGATGAACGCGGAATCGCCAATGTGCGTTACGTTTGAGGGAAGTGCGTAATGGGGGGCCGGGTTTCCGGCGGGGAATTGAATGAGGGTCTTGCCGTCTGCGGTGAAGAGGATGCCGTCGATGCTTTGAAAGTGCGGGTTTTCTTTCGTCAGAAGGATCTCCGTCAATCCCTTACATTCGGCAAAAGGACCACTGCCGATCTTCGTGATGCCGTCCGGAAGCGTGACGGTGGTGAGGTTCGCGCAGTTGGCGAACGCATGCGCACCAAGTTCTGTGAGGCTGTTTAGAAGAGTGAGTTCTGCCAGACTCTCGCAGCCGCGGAATGCAAGAGCGCCAATGCTCGTCACGCTGTCTGGCAAGGTTACGCTCTTGAGCCAGACACATTCGCGAAATGCGCGTTCTCCGATACTCTTGAGCTTTGGGGGAAACGTTACGGTCGTGAGACTCAAACATTCGCTGAACGTGAAGTCTTCGATCTGTTCCACTCCGTCGGGGATCACGATGGAAGTGAGGCTGACACAGCGGCAAAACGCAGCTTCTCCGATGCGTTTCAGGCTCTTGGGGAGGGTGATGAAATTGAGTCGGCTGCAGTTGATGAACGCTTCTTCCCGGATCTCCGTGACGCCGGCGGGAAGTTCGATGACGGACGCACTGCCGGTGTATTTTACGATGGCTGCGGAATCGTCGGTGATCTCGTGTTCAAATCCCAGTTTTTCCAGTTTCTTTGCAAGTTCTTTACGTGAAAGGACGACTTCGGCCTCTTCGTGGAAGTTGTGTTGTTCTTCTTTTGCATAGCGTTCCGCTTCCGACCCCCTTCTACCGCAGATCAAGGGACGATAGTGGCCGTAGAAGGCGCGTTTTCCGATGTGGAGCACGCCGGCAGGAATTTCTGCGTACGCGAGATGGCGGCAGTTCAAGAATGCGTAGTCGCCAATGTACGTTACGCTGGCTGGAATTTTTATGGAAGTAAATTGACGGCAGCGGCAAAACGCTTCATTTTCGATGTGCGTCACGCTGGTTGGGATCGTTACGGACTTCAATTGCGTGCAGCCGTAGAATGCTCTTTCGGCAATGGAAGTGACTCTAGGGGAGATCTCGTATTGGGTAATGGCGTGACCTTTGGGAAACTGAATGAGCGTTCGGCCGTCGGCAGAGAAGAGAACTCCATCGATGCTTTGGAAGTGCCTGTTTTTTGCGGAGACTCGGATCTCGTGCAGTTTCTTGCACTCTGCAAAGGCTCCGCTGCCGTAGGTCGTCAGATCTTTGGGAAGCGTCACTGTCTCGAGAATTGTGCACTTGAAAAACGCCAGTTCACCGAGTTGCGTCAAATTTTCAGGAAGTGTGACGGCCGCAAGTTTTGAGCAGTAGTGAAATGCGGAACTTCCGATTCTTTCGAGCTTTTTAGGGAGGATGACCGACTTGAGGTGCCGACATCCGAAAAACGCGGAATCGCCGATACTTCGGACGCTTTCAGGTATCGTGACGGACGTCAGACTTGCGCAGCCGTAAAACGCGGATCCGCCGATGCTCTGAACGCTTTCAGGTATCGTGA
>JAFQOH010000050.1:0-3575 GCA_017403345.1 Thermoguttaceae bacterium | reverse complement strand
CTAACAACTAACAACTAACAACTAATAGCTAACAGCTAACAGCTAATAGCTAAAAAAAACAAAATGGACAAAAATGCAATTAAAAAATATGCGGTTTGGGCGAGACGCGAGTTGATCGAGCGGGCCATGCAGAGGGCCATGCTGTACGGGATCACGTCGGAGAGTTACGGGGATCCTGATGCGGAAAGCGTCAATGGGAATTTGTTGTCGCCGGATGAGAGGCAGCAGCGGAGGGCGCTGGTAGCCAACATTCAGGCAAAGGGGTTTGAGCAGGTCATGGAGGAGGCCGCGTACACGTGGTTTAACCGGTTCGCGGCACTGCGATTCATGGAGGTAAACGGCTATCTGCCCTCGCACATCCGCGTTTTCACGAACGACGCGGGCGAGTTCAAACCGCAGATACTCTCTGAGGCTATTCATCTGGAGCTTCCCGGTCTGGATATGGAACGGGTCTATGAGCTGGAGAGTGCCAACGAAAGCGGGAAGCTGTTCAAGTACCTTCTGATCGTGCAGTGCAACGCGCTGAACCGTATTTTGCCGGTCATGTTCCAAAAGATCGACGACTATACCGAGCTTCTTCTTCCGGACAATCTTCTCCGCGAGGGGAGCGTTATTGAGCGGATGGTCGCGGAGATCCCGGAGGAGGACTGGAAGGACGGCGTACAGATCCTCGGCTGGCTGTACCAGTACTACAACAGCGAGCGGAAGGACGAGGTTTTCGCTGCGCTTCGGAAGAACGTCAAGATCACGAAAGAGAACATTCCGGCCGCCACACAGCTTTTCACGCCGGACTGGATCGTGCGGTACATGGTCGAGAACTCGCTGGGGAGACTCTGGCTGGAGGGGCATCCGAACGACGAACTGAAGGCCGGGTGGAAGTACTGGCTTGACGAGGCGCAGCAGGAACCGGACACGGAGGCGAAACTCGCGGAGATCCGGAAGGGGTATGCCGTGCTCTCGCCGACGGAGATTCGGTGTATCGACCCGTGCGCGGGGAGCGGGCATATCCTGGTGTACATGTTCGACGTCCTGATGCAGATCTACGAAAGCGCAGGATACACCGCGCGTGAGGCGGTCCGGGGCATCATTGAGAACAACCTGTTCGGGCTGGACATTGATGAGCGCGCCGCGCAGCTCGCGTATTTTTCCGTGATGATGAAGGCGCGGCAGTACGACCGCCGTTTTCTCACCCGCACGGGAGACGACGGACTCCCGGACATCCCGCAGCCAAGGATACTTGCCGTTCACGAGAGCAACACGGCGGACGAGTACGCGCTCGAATATTTCGTCAACCGTGATCCCGTCCTCCGGACTGCCATGGACAGTATCCTCAACGAACTCCATGACGCGAAGGAGTACGGCTCGATCCTCCGTATCACGCCGGTGGACTTTCCGGCACTCTACGCCCGGTTTGACGAGATCCGCGCGGATTCGCACATGGCAAGAGACGCGGCGCTTGAACAGCTCCTCCCCATCGTCCGGACCGCCGAACTCCTCGCGAGCCAATATCACATCGTCGTCACCAACCCGCCGTACATGGGCGCGAGCGGAATGAACCCTACATTGACTGAATATATTAAAAGGAATTATAAGGAATATAAAAGTGATTTTTTCGCCGCGTTTATAATTCGCTGTTCAGAAATGGCACTTCGAGAAGGTTATTGCGGCTTCTTTACACCTTATGTATGGATGTTTATTCAGAGCTATGAAAAGATGAGAAAATATCTTTATGCTCAAACAACGATTGAAACATTGATTCAATTTGAATATTCTGCATTTGAAGAAGCAACTGTACCTGTTTGTACCTTTACATTTTGTAACAAAGGTATACCAAGAAAAAAAGGGATTTACCTCAGATTGGTAGATTTTCGTGGCGGTATGGAAGTACAAAGAAAAAAAACGTTAGAAGCAATTGCTGACCATGAATGTGCCTATTACTATGAACAAAGCTCTAATAATTTCGCGAAAATCCCCGGCAGCCCCGTCGCATATTGGGTGAGTGAGAATGTTGTTCAAACATTTAATTTTCCAAAAATCGATGATTACGGGAAGACCAATAATGGTTTTACTACAGGAAATAATGATCTTTTCTTGCGTTATTGGTATGAATGTGCATTTCCTGACATTTGTCTGGAGGCAAGAACTCACGAGGATGCATTAGTATCTAAAAAGAAATGGTTTCCCTACAATAAGGGAGGAGGTTTTCGCAAGTGGTATGGAAATAATGATTTTGTTATTAATTGGTTTAATGACGGTGAAGAAATAAAGGCATTTGGACATTTGGTTCCGCGCAGTTTAGGCTTTCAGTTTCGAAAGTCTATTACTTGGAGTAAAATTTCGTCGTCAATCGCATCATTTAGATTTAAACCCTATGGTACAATGTTTGATGTTGCGGGATTAAGTTTATTCCCGAATGAGAGTAAGTATTTTTATTATTTACTCGGACTGTGTAATTCATGTTTTGCCCGTAAATGTTTAGCATTTCTTTCACCTACGTTAAATTATGAAACTGGGCACATTGCATCACTTCCAGTAAACATCAGTGATGAATATCATAATGAAGTCGATACTCTTGTGACCTCCAATATCACCCTTTCCAAAACGGACTGGGATTCCTTTGAGACGTCGTGGGATTTTGAAGTGCATCCTCTTGTGCGGGGCGGTTTTTCGCGAGTTTCGGAAGCGTTTGGTGCGTGGGAACGGGAGTGCGAGGAGCGTTTCGCGCGGCTTAAGGCGAATGAGGAGGAACTGAACCGGATCTTTATTGACATTTACGGTTTGCAGGACGAACTGACGCCGGATGTCGAAGAAAAAGACGTGACGGTGCGTCGTGCGGATCTGTCGCGGGATATTCGGAGCCTCGTTTCCTATGCCGTCGGGTGCATGTTCGGGCGCTACTCGCTCGATACCCCCGGTCTCGCGTATGCCGGCGGGGATTGGGACCCTGGCCGTTACGTGACTTTCCCGGCCGATAAAGACGGCATCCTCCCCATCTGCGATGATGAGTACTTCCACGACGACATCGTCAACCTGTTCGCGGAATTCGTGAAGACGGTCTATGGCGAGTCAACACTTGAGGAAAACCTGCGCTTCATCGCCGACGCCCTCGGCAGTAAAGGTTCCTCTCCGCGTGAGATGATTCGGAATTACTTCCTCAACAGTTTTTATGCGGACCACCTGAAAATTTACCAGAAACGCCCGATCTACTGGCTTTTCGACAGCGGGAAAAAGAACGGCTTCAAGTGTCTCGTCTACCTGCACCGCTACCGGCCCGACACGATCGCCCGCGTCCGTACGGACTACGTCCACGAACAGCAATCCCGTTACCGTACTGCCATCGCCGATCTGGAACGCCGACTCGCCAACGCCTCCGCCTCCGAGCGTATCCGGCTCTCCAAACAGCTTGCTAAACTCCAGGCTCAGGCCGACGAACTGCGTATTTTCGAAGAAAAGATCCACCATCTCGCCGACCAAATGCTCCCCCTTGACCTCGACGACGGCGTGAAAGTGAATTACGCGAAATTGGGGGAGGTTGTGAGGGGGATTTAGTTTCTAGCTTTTAGCTTCTAGCTTCT
>JAFQOH010000049.1:0-1984 GCA_017403345.1 Thermoguttaceae bacterium | reverse complement strand
GATCTTTTTAATGTAATCCAGCGTCTCCATCGCGATATTCGTTCCCGCGGCGGCCGCCTCCAGCCCATAAGCCGAAAACGCTCCGGAGACCCGCATCGAAGTCTGGACCGCGTCCTGAACTTCCTCTTCGGGAAGCGGTTCTCTTCCTTCCCGATTAGACTGAACTCTTCCGGAATATTCCAGATATTCCTGCCTTTTCAGTTCGACATTCTTTTCCGCTTTTTCGATCTCTTCCCAGCTCCCGGACATTCGTGCCTTTTTCAGTTCATCCTTCGCTTCGCGATACTCTTTTCCGGCAGCTTTCATATACGCCAGATCGCGATTCCGTTTTGCTTCTTCAAGTTTTTCTCTTGCGAGCGCGACTTTGTCCTGCTTTCCGGAGGCAATGGCATCTGCCAGCTGATCCTCACGATTTCGGACCCGGTCATCCCATTTCTTTCGTTTGGGATCCTCTGGTCCGGAAAGCTCAGGGGTTTCCAAACTGTTCTGCCATTCCTGAAATGCCGCCAGTTCCTTTTCGTCCACAAGGGCAAGTTTATCCTCTTCGCGAACGTCCAGAGTATCGCGGAATGTTTTCAGTCTGGCGAGTTTCTCAGCATCCTTTTTGTCCAGCCCTTCCGACTTTTGAAGTGTTTCCAGCGCGTCGATCCCGTCATCCGTTTCTTTTCGCAGTTTCGCGAACTCCTTGCGGATCTCCCTTCTTTCTTTCTCAAACTCATCCACTCCCGCTTCCTTCTCAAGGAACGCATCCACGGAATCCGAAGCGGAGTCTGCGGCGGTCAGCTGGATCTCTTTTGCCGCGTCTCTTTCCTTTTGGGAAACATCGTGGAACTGTTCTTCGAGTTCACCGGTGCGTTTGTCGGCAGCCTTGACATTCGCGTCGGCTTTTTCATAGGCATCCCAAAGGGTGATCAATGCTTCGTTTCCGGAGTTTTTGGCGAGTTCTCTTCTTTGTTCAAAGGTCAGATCGTTATCGATCATGTCCCGCCTCAGTCCCCAATCCGCACTGTTTAACCCCCAGATCTCCCCAAGAATGGATTTTTTGGCTGCTTCTGAATTTCGCCGTTCTTTCGATACGGCAAGCATTTCCTCCGCAATGAGTCCCTTTTCTTTCAGGAATTTTTCATGATTCAGTTCCAGTAAAGCCTGCCGAAGATTCTTGACCTTTCCGGTGTTTGCATCAATGGCGATCCCAAGGTCCGGAAATTTCGTTTTCAGCTGATCGACAAGTTTTGCCATTTCCCGCTTTTCGGAATTGTTCAAAACTTCTTTTCCATTCAGCTTTTCAATGGCATCGGCGATCTCATTCCATGAATCCGCCTCCTTTTTCAACTCCTCCGCCGCCTTGCCGTGTTCCCTTTCCGCCTCGGCCAGTTTCTTCGTCGATTCGCTGACCTCGTCAAGGATTTTTTTTGACGCTTCAATTTCCGAAGTGTTTTCCGAATAGGCTTTGCGAACCGTGTTTAGGCAATAGTAAAGAGCAGTAATTCCCGCGGCAATTCCCACTACTCCCCACAATAAAGGGTTTGTAAATGTTGCGATCGTTAGTGCCTTGACACTGGCCGCCAAGGCTTTTATCCCGGTACATAACATTGAGATATTCGCCGCGATTGCGGTAAAAGTAGAAGCGGCTCCGAAAAATATCAGAAAATCGCCCCATTCGCTGGCCAGTTTCATTGTTCCAGCGATCAGACTTGAGGTTATGTTTAGCAAACTTGTCAGGGTGGGGGCCAATAAGGACATGATAGCATTTCCGACATTCGCGAAACTCGTTTTGACCCTGTTCATGGAATCTGCAAGTTCTACTGCATCTTGCGCACTTTCCTCACCCAATACTGCCCCGATTTCTTTCCCTTCTTCAATAAGTTTCCTGATCCCTTCTTTCCCTTCCTGAAAAAAAGGCAAAAGTCGGAAGCCCGCATCGCCGAAAAGTTCAATAGCGGTTCGTGTTTGTTCGGCCCGATCGCCGATCTGGCGGATGTGG
>JAFQOH010000048.1:0-1553 GCA_017403345.1 Thermoguttaceae bacterium | reverse complement strand
TTCGAAAACCTTGAACGTCACGAAATCCGGATGATCTCCCGCTTCGATGAGTTCTTTCGGCAGGCGTCCGAACATTTCGCGCTGGAACATTTCCAGGATCTCCGGACGGCGGACTTTTTCCCACTGTTCCGCTGTCTTCACCACGGTGCCGTCCAGACAGACGAGCGGATCGGGAAGCTGGTACGTGCCGACTTTCGATTCATCGTAATTTGCTTGACCAAACGCGAGCGGGGAAAGGATGCAGCTGAACATCATCGCAGCCGCCAGAGTCCAAAATTTTCGAGTCATTCTTTCTTTTCTCCTTAAAAAACGGGGGGGACCGCGTCCTGTGTGCGCGATTTTTGAATTTTTCTGAAATGGGGACCTGAAAAGGTCTTCCATCCATCAATTTTAATTCGGGAACCTCTTTCTGTCAAGAGGGGGCCAGCTGTTCTGGAGGGATCCGGACTTTTTTTCCGAAACTTTTTCTTTGCGCTAAATAGAGAAACGGGAGTTCCGCACATGAGGGAACTCCCTCTGGTTGAGTATCTGTTCTTCTTTTACTTCTTCAGGAACTGATCCGCAAAACGAATATACTGCGTCCAGTCGAACGGCATCACGTCATGTCCGCCGGTACGGACATGGTATCCCATCCGGTTTCCGTGTGCCGGCTGGTTCACGGCAGGCTGGGCAGGTTCGGAGAGTCCGTCAAACGGTTTCTCGCCGTAGAGTTCGTAGACCGGGACGGCATGGTAGACGGAGAGGTACTCGCCCTTCGGATCGGCCCAGCGGTCATTCTGTGCGCTGGCGGCGTAGACCGGACGCGGTGCCATCAGCGCGAAAAGTTCATGTTCGTCGATCGGGAGAGTATTCGGGTCCGCATTGTACTGGCGGAAGTTCTTCGCGAACCAGTGCGGGAAATTGTAGTTGATGATGGCGAGGGTCTCGCCGTAGTTGCGTCGGCTCAGAGCTGCACCGCCGCAGCCCGAATTGTTCGAAATGACCACGGCAAAACGCGGATCGGAAGCTCCGGCCCAGAGTGCCGTTTTACCGAGTCGGGAGTGGCCCATGACCGCAACGCGTGTCGCGTCGATGTGTTCGTCCGTTTCGAGGTAATCCAGCACACGGCTCAATCCCCACGCCCACGCGGTGATGGCTCCCCAGGCGTCCGGAGCACGCTCTTCGGTTGCTTTCGAGTCACCGTAGAGAGACATGATCCCCGTACCGATACCGTCGCGCCCGTCAAACACAACATCCACATAGTGGATCGTCGCCAGTGCGTAGCCCGCATCGATGACCTGTTCGATGTCCCATCGGTTGGCCCGGTAGCCGCGAAGGGCGTTCGGATCTGCACTTTTGATATGATGCGCACTCCCGTCGATCAAACTGCGCATCGCGACGCCTTTGTCGTTCGTGACTGCGTGATTTCCCATGAAATTGCATCCGAGAAATGCCGGGACCGGGCCTTCGGCGTTTTTCGGAATGTAGATGAGGAGATTCGCTTTGACTTCGCGGCCGGTCTCCTTTTTCGTTTTCGCGTAGTCCAGTTCGTGGAACGTGATCTCGACCTGCTT
>JAFQOH010000047.1:0-1924 GCA_017403345.1 Thermoguttaceae bacterium | reverse complement strand
GATCTTTTTAATGTAATCCAGCGTCTCCATCGCGATATTCGTTCCCGCGGCGGCCGCCTCCAGCCCATAAGCCGAAAACGCTCCGGAGACCCGCATCGAAGTCTGGACCGCGTCCTGAACTTCCTCTTCGGGAAGCGGTTCGTCCGGACGAAGACCGCGAATTTCAGCAACCGCTGAAAAGTATTTTGAATTTTCTTCCTCAAGACGTTTTCCCGCTTCTTCAAGCGCCTTCCAAAGCTGGTTTAATTCATCATTTCCAGCTCCTCTCTCTTTTGCCAGCTCATACTCATTTTGTAGAGCGTCGTATTCTTTCTTGGCTTTTGCTCTAGCTTCACCAGAGACCTCCGCAACGGTTTGAGCGAGTTCCAGCTTTGCTTTCCTTAAGCCTTCATCGGCTGCTTCCACATTTCCGCCATTTAGCACGGCAGCCGCGACCGCGTCTTCTGCCGCACTGACATTTTTTTGGGCATTCGTCAGGCGTATGTCTTCTGATGGAGTTTCCAACAATTCCGGATTTTGTTCCTGCCACTTGGCATATTCCGCGTCACCCTGTTCCTGTTGTTTGGTATTGACATTATTGTGGATCTCAGCAAGTTGTTCCTGCCTCCAGCGTTCGATGTCGTTGTATCCATCGTAAAGGGATTCCGTATCAACACCCGCTTCTTCTGCGAGTTTGATTTTTTTGTCCAGTTCACTATACTTTTTCTGAACTTCTTCATCCAGTTTCGCATAGGCTTTTTCAAGGTCTGAGCGAAAATCAAGATCCGGATCATCCGGCAATGCTGCCAACTTTTCACGCGCGGCAGCCTGTGCGTTCCGTTTGGATTTATTGTCTGCTTCGAGTTCCGCTTCCGACATGCCGGAGGTTTCGGAAGTTTCAGCCGCATCCGAAGTTTCTTCTTCATCCGGTCCACCTTCTATTGCCCAAATAGCACTTCTTGCGGCACGGATCTTTGCCATCTGAACATCTCGCTCGGAGTACTTCTGCTGGAGTTCACTTTTTCCAAAAAAGCCCTGTCCCGCCATCCTCGCGCGATATGTTGTACGCCATGCTATTTCGTCATCGATCTTTTGTATATTCGCCTTCGCTTCCTCGATTTCAGCCTTCTTGGCCATGACGACAGCGCGATTCTGAGCCTCAGCCATCTTTTTCTGAGCTTCAGCCAGACCAGTGATTTTTCCGGTGTCCTTGTCGATCTCAATGCCAAGTTCACCGTATCGGTCAGTCAGCGATTTGATGAGTCTGTTGGCCTCCTCCATTTCGGAATTTTTCAGAGTATCGTTTTCAGAAATGGCTTGAAGCTCTTCCAGACGTTTTATCCTGTGCTGGTCCGCATCGTTCATTTCCTCAACCTTCGCGGCATGTTCTGCCGCCGCTTCATTCAGCCTGTAGGTCTCTTTCATTGCCTCGCGGGCCGCGTTCGCCCAGAGGAGAAGCCCGGCCGCCGCCGCGCCGCCGATCAAGAGGAAAGGATGAGACGTGATCGCTGTCATTGCGATTTTTAATCCGGCCAGAGCTTTTGTCAGCAAAAACGCATTGTTTGCGTAAAGCAAAAAAGCCCCAGCCCCAGCCCCAAGTCCTATCAGCAAGGCTGCGTTATTGGAAATGAACTGCGCCGTTTGGGAAATTAAATTTGACGAAATATCCAGCAGCCCAGTTAAAGCGGGAGCCAGAAGACTTGTTAAAGTGATGTAGACGTTATTGAAACTCGTTTTGACCCTGTTCATGGAATCTGCAAGTTCTACTGCATCTTGTGCACTTTCCTCACCCAGCACAGCCCCAATTTCTTTCCCTTCTTCAATAAGTTTCCTGATCCCTTCTTTCCCTTCCTGAAAAAAAGGCAAAAGTCGGAAGCCCGCATCGCCGAAAAGTTCAATAGCGGTTCGTGTTTGTTCGGCCCGATCGCCGATCTGGCGGATGTGG
>JAFQOH010000046.1:0-31833 GCA_017403345.1 Thermoguttaceae bacterium | reverse complement strand
TTCGAAAACCTTGAACGTCACGAAATCCGGATGATCTCCCGCTTCGATGAGTTCTTTCGGCAGGCGTCCGAACATTTCGCGCTGGAACATTTCCAGGATCTCCGGACGGCGGACTTTTTCCCACTGTTCCGCTGTCTTCACGACCGTACCGTCCAGACAGACGAGCGGATCGGGAAGCTGGTACGTGCCGACTTTCGATTCATCGTAATTTGCCTGACCAAACGCGAGCGGGGAAAGAAGGCAGCTGAACATCATCGCAGCCGCCAAGGACCAAAAATTTCGACTCATTCTCTTTTCCTTAAAAAACGGGTGGGAAAAACCGCGCGAATGGTGCGCAGTCTCAATTTTTTCTCTAACACAAACCCTGAAACGGTTTCCTTTAAGTTCATTTTAATTCCAGAGCACCATTCTGTCAAGAGGGGGTCTCGCTTTCCCCATTCTTCCCGATCCCCGCCGCAAATGCCCGACCCGTCCTTGAAAGATCCGCGGTTTGTGGTAAAATGTCGGCGTATTTCATGTTTTCCTGAACGCTGGAGAGAAGATCATGCCATTCGTGCCTGCTGAAAGACTTAAATTCGAAAAACCGGAATTAAAAAAACCTGGATCGACCGACCGATGTGGGAAAATGTCCGACCCATTCCTCTTTTTTACTGCCGGAAAAGACGTTTTGCTGTGCGGAACGGAGTTCCCGCGCCTCACGCAGATACACACGCTCCTCGATGGCCAAACGCTCCTAGAGCTTGGCGAAATGGACGGTGTGCCGTGCTGGGGGATCATGGCAGAAACGTTTCCCGAAAAACTCCCCGACGGTATTCGTCCCGTGATGTGCCGGGATGTGTTCGCGGCATTTCATCATGACTGGTGCCTCGCGCTTTGCCGGGCGAGGATCCAGCTCCAATGGCTTCAGAATCACCGTTTCTGCGGGAAATGCGCTGCTCGCACCGTTCCCGCAAAAACAGACATCGGACTGGCATGTCCGGCCTGCGGAGCTCGATTTTTCCCGCAGATCGCTCCGGCGGTCATCGTGCTGGTGACGCGTGGTGAACGGATCCTGCTGGCACACAACCGACAGTTCACAAACGGCATGTACGGACTCGCAGCGGGATTCGTCGAAGCGGGTGAATCGGCAGAAGATGCCGTGACGCGGGAACTCATGGAAGAAGTCGGGATCTCGGTCAAAAACGTGACCTACGTCCGGAGCCAGAGCTGGCCGTTTCCAAATTCGCTGATGCTCGGATTCCGGGCAGAGTACGCATCGGGCGAGCTTCGGCCGGACGGAAAGGAGCTGGACGACGCGGGCTGGTTCTCGCACGATGCCCTCCCGATGATCCCGCCGCCGGGAAGTATCGCCCGAACGCTCATTGATGAATGGCTGGAAATCATGACGGAGAAAAAAAGATAAAAAGAGGGAAAAACGCGCCTCATCGTCTCCCTCTCCAAAAAATCACTTTCTGGATATTTCACCGAAACAGAGCGGGGGGAGGACTCAGCAGCACCGTACTCCAATTTCAAGGCTAAATAAGAGGACGCGCTCTCAAGAAGCCGCTCCAAAGGAGAGAATTTCCTGCACAGATTCTGTGCAAATATTTCGCCGGGCCGCTGCCCCGGACCCCGAGGACATTCTGCTGGACTTGTTTGGCGGCGAAGCCGCCTCGCTCCGCGCTGTACGGCGTCTGCTGCGCGGGCGGCTCCGCCTCGCCCTCGCGCTGCTGACGCCTACCGCGCTACGCTCTATTCCTCCGGGACTGGACTGGCCAAAACTGGGCGGAAGCCAAGGTTGTTGCTCCGACAGTCCGGCGTAAACCGATCGTCCGGCCAAAACGCGCTCCGGATCGCGGAGCGACAGCCCTGGGCGTCGCAGAGCCAGCAGCCACCGCGGTAGACTCGCCACGGTTCGCTGCTGTCCAGGTTACACGGGTCGCTCGTTGGCGACTCGGTGTAGTAGTTACTGCCGTACTTATCCTGGCACCACTCCCACACATTACCGTGCATGTCGTAAAGACCCCATGCATTCGGCTTCTTTTGGCCTACTGGATGAGTACTGCCTGTGTCCTCTTCATCATACCAGCCCATCTCACCAAGATCCCCAGCATACGCGCCCGTCGTACCTGCACGACACGCATACTCCCACTGCGCCTCCGTTGGAAGACTCACAGTCAGCCCAAGTTTCTCCGACAGCTTTTCGCAAAAAGATCGGCACTCCTCCCAGCTCACAAAGTACATCGGATAATCCGAACCTTCGCCGGCCAACGACCAAGACGTATCCACCTTGTCGCGCTGCTGACGGATACTCGTGCCCATCACACTCTGCCACATCGCCTGCGTCACTTCCGTCTCAAGCATCCAGAAACCACGCGTAAGCGTCACGCTGTGCTGCGTTTCGTCACTATCTCGGCCAGATTCGCTGGATGGACTCCCCATCAGGAACGACCCCGCAGGACACCACCGGAATGCGTACTCGATGCCGTCGACGGTCTTCACCATGCGCTCGCCTGCTTTGCGGACGGCGGGTTTCGGCGGTTCAGGAGGGGTGACAGGTTCAGAGACGGTCGGAGGAACAGAGGAGGAGTCGGACTCCAATTTCGCGAGGATGAAGTCGGTCATTTCGCTGCCTTGGCGGAAGGTCGGGACCTGGACACGGTTGAATTCGCGGAATACGTACTTTTTCGTCTTCCGACTCGCGTACTGGAAAAGATCCAAGATGCTGACGTACCCATCTTCGTCGCCCGCAGCACCGGAAAGGCCTTCCGCGAGAAAGTGCGTAAACACGCCGTGCTCAAGATTCTCGTCTTCCCAGGACTTCTGCTCACGGTCGCACGACGCGATGAGAACGAAACCGTGGGTCTCCGCACCGATCGGGTCATCCAGTGTCTTCGCCCCTCCAAGCCCCTTCGAGCCGCCAAACGCGACTTCATCACGGCACGCATCCACGATGAAGATCTTCTGACGTGCCGCGCATTTTTCAAGCTGCTCAAACGCCCAATCGCGTGAGACGATCGAATCCCTGTTTTCAAGGTCCGTGTCCGACGGACAAAGGTACGATTTTCCATCCACCATCACGCCATGCCCGCTGAACGCGATCGTAAGCTGGTCCCCTTCCCCCATTAGCCGGGTGATGCTCTCGATCTGCCGCATGATATTCGCGCGCGTCGGCCGGCGTTCCAGCTCGGAATCATCTGTCATAAGAAAAATATTCTCTTTCGGCACGCCGATCTTCTGAAAACTCTCAGCCAGCGTCTTCATGTCGTTCATGCAGAAACGGAGGGAGCGGATCGGCTTCGCGTACTGATTCACGCCGATCAAAAGCGCATACCGATTCCCTTTTTCCACGATCGCCATTCCGCGGTCGGAAGAACCGGTTTCGGTCTCCTCAACTTCTTCAAATGCGTCGTCATCCATGGAACGGCTTGCTGTTCGCTTTTCCGTAATGTACGTCTGGTCCGCCTCGGAGAGTTTTTTGACCGCCACACGGAAAAGTTTACCGTTGGAGCGGATGTGGATCTTTTCCTCATCGGTGTCCTTCTCCATCTCCCACACGCCAACCATCTCCTTTCCTGCCGACGTCGTCCACGTCCGAACGGTTTCTTCTGCCAGAACCAGTGCCGGAATAAGAGATAAAATGAGTAAAAGGATGAATTTTTTCATAAACTGTCCCCATTTTCCAATTTTCAACAGAGAAAAATATTTAGATTTCATTGTACACCAAAATTTTGAAAAGTCAATGGATGTAAAAGTAGTCTAAAAAATATTTTGTAGAAAAAGAAGCTGGAAAAAGCAAACTTTTTGGTTCTTTTTTCTCAAAAATCGCTTTACCCGGTTGAAATTTTGGCGGATCTGTGGTAAAATCTTAAAAATCAGGATCCTGAAGTACGGGGTCCGCATGATTTCACCCTCCTTTTTCCCCACGGAGCCGCACATGACAGAAAAAGCCTACCTCGCCGTCGATATGGGCGCGTCGTCCGGACGCCACGTTTTGGGCCGTCTGAACGGAGAGACCCTCACGCTTGAAGAGATCTACCGATTTGAAAACGGCGGGACAGACCTCGGCGGAACGCTCTACTGGGACCTTCCGGCACTCTGGAAGAACGTGCAGAACGGGCTGCGCGCGGCAGCTGCGCTTCCGGGTATCGCGGAAAGTCTCCGAAGCGTCGGCGTCGATACGTGGGGCGTCGATTTCGCGATGCTGGACCGGAATGACCGCGTACTCTCCAATCCTGTCACGTACCGCGACCATCGGACGGACCGTTTCCCGGAAGCGGCATTTGAGACGGTATCGAGAAGCGAGATCTTCGCACACACCGGCCTGCAGTTCATGCAGTTCAACACGCTCTACCAGCTCATCGCCATGCGTGAAGCCGACGACCCGCTTTTGACGGCCGGTCAGCGCTTCCTGCAGATCCCGGACGTTTTCCACTGGCTTTTGAGCGGTCAGAAAGCAAACGAATTCACCAACGCGACCACGACGCAGTTTTTCGACCCGCAGAAAGGGGACTGGGCCTGGGAACTCCTGGAAAAATTCGGGATCCCGACGCATTTTCTGGGCAAGATCACCATGCCGGGAACGAATCTCGGCCCACTGCGTCCCAGTGTGCAGTCCGCGACGGGGCTTGGTGCGAATGTGAACGTCGTCCTTCCAGGGACCCACGATACCGCGAGTGCCGTCATGGCGGTCCCGGCCGACTACGAGCTCGGCGCGCAGCCGAATTGGGCGTACATTTCGCTCGGCACGTGGGCGCTGATGGGGATCGAGTCGCCGAAACCGATCGTGAACGAGAAGATGCTCGAGCTGAACTTCACGAACGAGGGCGGTGTAGGAAACACGTGGCGCGTTCTGAAAAACATCACAGGAATGTGGATCCTGCAGGAGTGCAAGCGGATCTGGAATGCAGAAGGAAAGGCGTGGGACTGGGACGAACTGACCCGAATGTCGGATGCCGCGCCGTCTCTCCAGCGGTTCATCAATGCCGAGGCTCCGGAATTCTTCGCTCCGGAAAACATGGTGAGCGAGATCGTGAACTTCTGCCGCGCGACAGGCCAAAGCGTGCCGGAAACCGAGGGCGAGATCCTGAAGTGTGCCGTGGAAAGCATCGCGATGCGCTTCCGCGACGTTTTCCGAATGTGCGAGGAGATCAACGGCCAGACGCTCGAAACGATCCACATCGTGGGCGGCGGAACGAAAAACCGACAGCTCTGCCAAATGACGGCAAACGCGACCGGACGAAAAGTCGTGACCGGCCCGGTAGAAGCGACCGCGATCGGAAATATTCTGATCCAGGCGATCGCCGATGGTGCCGTCCGCGACATTTCCCATGCCCGTGCGATCGTGCGGAACAGTTTCCCAATGGAGACGTTCCTCCCCCAGAATACGGAGGCGTGGGACAGTGCTTACGCACGGTACTCAGAATGTCTCAGCCGCCGTTGACCCTTTCCCTGAAACGTGTGCGGGTACCGCCTGAAAAATGGTTCCCGCACTTCCTGACCCGCAGCATTTTCCAGCGCGTTTCATTTTTTCGCGTTTCCCGATCATGCCTAGTTCCCCAATATCCCCCCATTCCGAATACTTCCGTCCGGAAGCCCTGAAACGGATCCATAAACTGGAACTCCGAGCACGTTTCATCATGGAAGGCCTCCTTTCCGGCCGTCACAAAAGTCCGTTTTTCGGTCAGTCACTCGAATTCGCGCAGCACCGTCAGTATGCAGCAGGCGATGACCTTCGGCGTATCGACTGGAAAGTCTGGGGACGGCAAGACCGTTTTTTTGTGAAACAGTACGAAGACGAAACGAACCTGCGCGCAGCACTTCTTGTGGACTGTTCGCGCAGCATGCACTACTCGCGCAGCCCGGAATCGATGACGAAATTCGACTACGCCGCGACGCTCGCAGTCTCGATCGCCTGGCAGCTTCTCCGTCAGCAGGATACGGTGGGCGGTTTCTGTTTCGACTCGCAGATCCGGCAAATCATCCCGCAGCGCACGAACCGCAATCACCTGAACTCGCTGATACAGGCGCTTGAGACCATCGGACCGCAGGACAAAACGGCTCACGGCAAGGATCCCGGAACAGACCAAACCGACTTGGGCAGCGTCCTCCTTCAGGCAGCAGAAACGTTCCCCAAACGCGGGCTGATCTGCCTTTTCAGTGACCTTTTTACGCCGCGTCCGTCACTCTGGAAGGGTCTGAAACTTCTCCGTTCACGCGGACACGACATTCTGGTCTTTCACATTCTGGATGACGATGAACTGGAATTCACGTTTCAGGGTCCGACCCGTTTCGTTGGCCTTGAAGGTCCATCGACCCTGCGGTGCAATCCGCGGGCACTGCGTGACGGATACCTGGAAGCCATGAGTGAGTTTCTCGACGAGATCCGGCACGGCTGTGCGGCAAACAGGACCGACTACGCTCTGGTCCGGACCAGCGATCCCTTCGACCAGACGCTTTCCGGGACTCTTCTGAAACGCCGGCACTGCCCCTGAACGGTCCCGCTTAGTATTCGTGCAGGTATCATTTCCCTGACATTCCCATTCCATCGAGCCTTTTTCATACCAGAAAGACGCCGAGACACCAAATGTTTACGAATCCGTTCCTCCTTTGGGGACTTTTTTTCGCCGCAGTTCCGCTGGCAATTCATCTCATCAATCTGCTGAGGCATCGTCCAGTAGAGTGGGGAGCCATGGAATTTTTGCTTACAGCGTACAAAAAACATCGAACCAGAATGCGTATGAAAGAACTTCTGCTTCTGCTCATGCGTATGGGTCTCATCGCGCTTCTTGTGCTGATGCTTGCAGGCCCCATAGTTCGCAGTGTCCTCCCCGGGAGCGGTAAGACGCACCACATCGTGATCCTCGATGACAGTTTCTCGATGATGGACCGGCTCGGCGAAACGTCGGTTTTCGAAAATGCGAAAGATTCCATCGGGCAGCTGGTCGAAGATCTCACACAACAGGGAGGAATACACGATCTAACGCTCCTGCGCACTTCACAGTCACGGGAAGGAACGCGTCAGACCGACATTCACGCTCAGCGGATCAGCCGCAGTTTCCTAGAAACTTTTTCCGTCGAAACGCTGGAGCCGTCCTTTACTTCCGGAGGAATGAGAGACGCATTGCGCTACGTCCGAGAACTGGTTCCGGAAACCGACGGCGACAGCCAGATCCTCTACGTCATTTCGGATTTTCGTACCCGGGACTGGAAAACGGCTCCCGAACTTGCCGCACAAATGGAGGAACTGGTTCGAGCCGGCTTCCGGATCCGAATGATCGACTGCGCATCTAGCAGTCATGCAAACCTCGGCGTGAGCAGCCTGAAACCGCTTGAGGGCACCCAAGCCGCCGGAGTTCCGCTTCTTCTCTCTGCACGCGTAACGAATTTTGGCCAGTCCGCGGTCAACGGTGTCGTTCTGCATCCTGAAATTTTCCAGGTCAGTCCCTCCAGCGCGTCAACGCCGTCGTCAGTAACATCACCTCCAAGCGATCCATCGTCAGTGCCGTCCGCCTCACCGGCGCCGTCTGCTCAGCACTCCGCCTCGACCACGTCGGCCACGCAAACACTCCCGCCAGTCGCACTTCCCGAAATTCCGGCAGGCGATTCCGTCACGGTCTCCTTCCCAGTCACGTTTCCGCAGGCAGGCAATTTTGGAGTTCGAGTTTCACTTCCTCCCGACGCGATCCCGGCCGATGATCAGGCCCACGCAGCCTTTTCTATCCCGCCGTTTGAGCAGATCCTTCTGATCGACGATTCGCTGGACGGCTCCGTATCCCGCTTCCTTCGGACTGCCTTGGCCCCCGGAGACCGCGTCAGGACGGGTATCGTACCGCGAGTGGAGAAAGCACGTTTCCTAAGTACTAGCGATTTGAGTGCTTTTCGGAGCATCTACCTCCTTGACACCGCCGCCCTAGAGCCTCAGGCCGTGACGGCACTAGAAGATTTCGTCCGAAAAGGAGGGGGACTGTGTATCTTTACCGGCCCGCAAACGGACCCGATCCAGGCACAAAAATGGTATCGAGGCGGAAAAGGATTTTTCCCGGTCATTCTGGATCAAACGCAGGAACTCCCCGCCTACTATGCGTCGCCGGACCTCCGCGTCGCCCACCATCCGATCTTCCGCATTTTCTCAGGCGAAAACGCCTCTCAGTTCAACTCGATCCGCGTGGAACGCTACTTCACGCTTGACGATGCGACGCTCGAAACGCTCATTCCGCTGGAAGATGAGACTTCCGCCATTCAGAAAACCCAAGCGGACCGGAGGAATCGCCGGAAAGACAGTCAGAAAGACAGTCAGAAAGACAGTCAGAAAGACAGTCAGAAAGACAGTCAGAAAGACAGCCGGAAAGACAGTGAAGTATCCCCAGATCTAGAAACTGTTCCCGCGGGATCTGGAGAAGTCCGCGTTCTCGCCGCCCTGCGAAATAATTCGCCGCTCGTAGTGGAACGCGATTTTGGCAAAGGGAAAGTGATCCTTTTCCTCACGACTGCAGACCGAACGTGGACGGACTGGCCCGTAGGAGATCCGGCACGGCCGAATCCGTTTTCTCAAGGATCTTACGTCGTCATGGCACTCCAGCTGCAGGCGTACCTGACCAGCGCGGCATTTCCGGATCTGCGTGTCGGCACTCCGTTAAGCATCTCTTTTTCTGCCGAAAGATTTGAGGCCTCCGTTCCATTCCGCATTCCTAACGGTTCGCCTTGGGAACGATCCACGGCAATTCCTGACACCGAGGGGTCTCTGAACGTTACGTCCCCCCCAACCCGTTCTCCCGGGATCTACAGTGCAGAACTGAAGGGGCTCAACGGCATCGATGAAGAACGCCTTTTTGCGGTGAACCCAGACGTTTGGGAAGGCATGACCGAGAAAATGTCCAAACCCGCTCTTCTTGCCGAGTTTCCGAACATTCTGCTCGACTATGTCTCAGCAGAGAGTTTCCGTTTCTCCGTCTCGGATGCCGGAAGATCCATCCTTTCCGACTGGCTCCTTGCACTGGTCCTCCTCTGGATCTTGCTGGAAATGCTCCTCGCGGCAAGTGCAAGCTGGCACCTGAATGGCACGGATGCAGTCACGTTCTTTTCCAGAAAAGGGAAAGGGAATCGAAAAGGGAAAGAAATAGGAAAAAAGAAAGGGAATGGAAATGGAAGCAGAAAAGGGAACGAAAATGGAAATGACTCCGTGAAAGCCGGAAAGAGGACGGAACGAGTCGGAAATCGCACCCTAAAACAGAAGATCAGAACGAATGGAGGTGAAAAATGATGCCGTACCTAGAAAGGATCCACTCCAATTCCGACTGGGTCCTGCCGATCCTGATCTTCACGCTCATGTGCTGGTTCGTGTGGAGGATCTATCGCCGGGACAGTGCGGAACTCCGTCCATTCTGGAAGATCCTGCTGCCGATCTTGCGGACCGGGGTCCTTTTGGTCCTGCTCTGGGTCTACATTCAGCCGCAGTGGGTCACAGAAAAAGAACGCAAGGTGAATTCTCGTTTCGTCGTTTTCTGCGACACGTCGCTGAGCATGACGCTCTCGAATTCATCCGCCCCCAATTCCCCAACGAGAACGGAAGCTCTCACGAAACTCTGGAATTCCACGCCGATACTGCGTCAGCTAAACGCCCGGCACGATTTGGTCTTCCTGACCGCAGATTCCGAATCACGTCCCGTCTGGTCTATCGAAAAGGGGGCTCTGGCGGAATTGCCGTCTCCACAGGGAGGCGCTCCTTTGAATGAGGCACAGCCAAATGCACAGCACAGTTCGCAGACAGCTAACGCACAGCAGCTTCCGCAGCTTCCCAACTGGGAAACGCTCTTCATTCCGCAGGGAAAAGAATCGCGCCAGAGCGGCTGCCTTCGGGAATGGCTTTTAGCTCAACACGACTCACCGATCGCCGGCATTTTGCTCTGCTCGGACGGAGTTCAAAACTCCGGCGAAGAACTCACTTCCCTCATCGAGACAGCCCGCAAAATGAACGTTCCAGTCTTCACGCTCGGTTTCGGTTCGCTGATCCCCGTTGAAAACTGCCGTCTTACGGACTTGGAGGCTCCAACTCGCGTTCTGCCGCAGGACCCCTTCCTCATCCGCGGAAACGTCGAAGGAACAGGATTCCAGTCCTCTCAAGATCCCCAGGCCGCACGAGAACTCCAGATCGACCTTTTCCAGAAACGCATTCCGGAAACGGCAACGAATGCAAATACCGCCATGGATCCCGCCTCGAGCACTCAAAACGCCGCCGAAAAAACCGAGACGACTCCACAGGCAGAAGAAACGGCAGCCTCGCCAGCCGCAGGAACGCCGTCTCTTCAAAATGAAAAAATCGCGGGCAACTCCGAGGAAGAGCTCCTCGTGGAGACGATCCCCATCACGCTTACGGAAGAAGGTCGGAAAACGCCGTTTGAATTCCGCGTCAAACCGCAAACAGTCGGCAAATACCTTTACTCGGTCCGCATTCGTCCGCTAGATGGAGAGACGGAGCTGGACGACAATCAGCGTGAGGCCGAAGTGGACGTCATGGAGCGCAAGACCCGCATCCTCATTTTTGCCGGCGGACCGATGCGCGAGTACCAGTTTCTCACCGCAGCGTTTTTCCGAGACAAAAGCATCGAAACGGACGTTCTTCTCCAAAGTGCGCTCCCGTCGGGATCTTCGATGCCGAAAAATGCCGAAGAAGAAGCGGCTCTCCGAAATCGGATCCAGCAGGACGCGGATCGGATCCTCCTCCATTTCCCGCAGACTCGCGAGGAACTTTTTGCGTACGACGGCATCGTGGCGGTGGATCCGGACTGGAGCATTTTGACACCCGCACAGACGGAATGGGTCGAGGAATGGACGTCCCGTCACGGAGGCGGTCTCATCTTCATCGCCGGCCCCGTTTTCATGGGAAGAGTCGGCGGCTGGATGGACGACCCGGAACTAGAGAAGATCCGTACGCTCTGCCCCGTGGAATTTTTTGACCGCACATCTTCAATGCGCCAAAACACATTCACCGCAGACGAGCTCTGGCCGCTGGACTGGAGTCGGGCAGGACATGAGGCTGCGTATCTCCAGCTTGACGAGCAGTCTGCGTCAAGTGAACGGATCTGGGCAGAATTTCCCGGAGTGTACGGTCACTTTCCGACCAAAAAACTACGTCCTGGGGCTACGGCTCTGGCTTCGTTTTCCAACCCTCAGGCTCGTTTCAGTGACGCAGCACCCATCCTTCTGGCAACTCAATTCTATGGTGCGGGACGGACATTTTACATTGGGACTGGAGAATTTTGGCGGCTCCGTGCGCTCGATCCGGACTATTTCACGCGATTTTACGTGCAGATCCTCCACTACGTCACTCAGGGACGGACGCTCCAGCAGTCACGGCGAGGGCGCCTCATGCTCGAGCAGACCCGCTTTTTCCCCGGAATGCCTATCGAGATCCGCGCGCAGCTTTTCGACCCGGCTCTTCAGCCTCTTGAGGCTGTCAAGGTCCCAGAGGTCACGGCAGAAGTCTTTCTCCCCAATGGGAGGATCCAGGAACTCACGCTTCGTGCGGACAAAGCCATGCCGGGAAATTACGCAGGAAGATTCTCCGTACTGACCGAGGGGAGATTTCGCGTGGAACTGCCGATCCCCGATTCATCGGAGCGTCTCGTGCAGCGTGCGGAGATCGTTCTTTCCGACCTGGAACGGAGCGTGCCGCTGCGGGATCAGAGATTTCTGACCACACTGGCACAGGAGACGGGCGGAAAGGCTTTTGAGAGTCCCGACGACCCGGAATTCCTTGCCTTTCCCGAAACGGTGCGCGACAGAACGCGGACGCTGGTGGAATTCGATTCCGCTTCGCCGGTCATTCCGCAGCAGATCATCCTTTACGTCCTAGTCGCCCTCCTTTCGCTGGAATGGCTCCTGCGCCGTCTTTTGAAGCTGGCGTAGACCCGTTCGCAAACACCGCGGCCGGTCCTGCAAACATCGAAATGGTTGCGGGACCGGCCGTTTTCTTTTGCATCCAGTTTCAGATCTCGTCTACTCACACTCGACTTTAACCATTTGCCGTTTTGCGAAATCTTCAGCGGCAGAGCCTTTCGGCGTGCGGATCACCGCGTTGGGGGATTCAAAGAAAATGAGTCCGCCAAATTCCGTTACGCTGGCCGGAATGTAGACGGAGGTGAGTTTTCCGCAGCCGGAAAAAGCGAATCGTTCGATCTTCACGACACTCGCGGGCAGCGTAATGCTCTGAATGCCGCAGCCGGCAAACGCGCCGTCTCCGATCTCGGTCATGGTATCCGAAAAATCGATCTTTTCAAGAGCTGAGCATCCGTAAAACATGGAACCTTCAATACGGCGAGAACCTTTGGAAAACGTCACGGAATGAAGTTTCGGACAGCGCGCAAAAACACACTCTCCCATTTTATGTACCGCACCAGGGATCCAAACGGAATTCAGTTCCTCATTAAACGAAAAAGCCGAACGTCCGATTTCCGTCACGTTTTCTGGAATCGTCAGTTCCTTAAATTTTGCGCAGCCGCAGAATGCGTACTCTTCAATACGCGAAACGCCTATGAAAACGTCCGGATCCAGCTCTTTCCCACCCGGAAATTGAAGGAGAGTTTGGCCGTCTTTGGAAAAAAGAACACCGTCGATACTTTTGAAATCCCGTTCCCCATCCGCGGCCAGAATTTCTTTCAAACCGGAGCATCGGGAAAACGCACCGTTCCCCAACTCACGGACCTTTTCCGGAATGGTGACGGTTTCCAGACTGGCGCATCCGTTGAACGCCTGCTCGCCGATATGCGTGATGTTTTCTGAAAATTCCACACTTTTCAGGCCGCTGCATCCAGCAAACGCACGTTTTCCGATGTGCGTTACGCTTGCGGGAATATGGAGTTTTACGATCTGTGTCCGATACTCAAACGCCTTCTCCCCAATGTGCGTCACGCCGTCAGGGATCCGTATGATCCCACTCCGTTTTCCCATTTTCACGAGCGTGACCGTACTGCCGTCTCGGACGATCTGGTTCTCGTCGACCAATTCCTCGAGCGATTGCGTTTCGCCATCTTCATTGATATTCAAAGGGCGAAATGGAATTCCGTCGCGTTTCGCGGCTTCCTCTGCGGCCGTGCCCGGAAGTGCGTAGATCGTCAGTTTGGGGCAGGCTTCAAAAGCTCCGTTGCCGATCTCGGTCACGCTGGCGGGGATCTGCAAATGCTCCAGATGCGTACACCACTGAAACGCGCCGCCGCAGATCCGTTCCGTTCCTTCCGGGATATGGTATCGGGTAAGTCCGTTGGGGTTCCGGATCAGGCTCTTTTCATCCGCGGAAAAAAGCGTTCCATAAATGTCCTTAACGATAGGATTTCCTTCTTCAACTTTGATCAAATAGAGAGAATGGCATTCACTGAAAGGAGTTTTGCCGATCTTCTTCACATTTTTGGGGATCGTGACCTTTTTCAACTTCCGGCACGCCCGAAAGGCCTCGTCGCCGATTTCTTCCAGTGATTTTGGAAGCGTCATGGACTCCATCGCATCACACTTCAAAAACGCGAAATGATGGATCTTCTTCACTCCTTCGGGCACCGTAAAGCTTTTGATCTTCAGATGGGCAGGCGTATCTCTAAAAGCTCTGCGCTCAGCAAAGGTTCGATTCCCGCAGGAGGAAACTTCAATAGGATCAAGCGGAGATACCCGAAGCAGGATCTCTCTGTCGCCGGAAAACCATACATGCTTTGCGTCACAAAAAGGACGTTTTCCGGTCAAAAAAAGGAGGCCCTCTCTTTCCGCGGCCTGCTGTGCCTCGCTTCCCTCTTTTCCGTAGATCACCACATGAAGGCATTCTGAAAAGAGATTTTCTTCCATTCCCGTGACTTCTGGAGCAATTTCGGCCAGAACCAGATTTTCGCAATCTTTGAATGCTCCTGATCCAACATATCGGAGGCTGGACGGAAGAGCGACCGACTCGATGTTCAGGCAATCTGCGAAAGCGCAGGGGCCCAGATGGACCAGTCCTTCCGGCAGCGTTACTTTTTCCAGAAGGGAACAATTGGCGAAAGCACTCGTACCGATTTTTTTCAAACTGGCTGGGAATTCGATCTTCATTAATTTCTGGCAGATATGGAACGCTTCATCGCCGATCTCCTCTAAGCCTTCCGCAAGTTCGACCTTTTCTAATCTTGGAAGATACTTGAAAGATTCTTTCCCGATGGATCTTAAATTGGACGGCGACGCGAATCGAACGTAACGGAGACTTACGCAGCCATGAAAGACCCGCTCGCCAAAAGACTCAAGCTCTGCCGGAAATTCAACCGTTTCCAACTTTTGGCATCCAGAAAAAACTTCATTGCCGATCTGCGTTCCTCCGGAACCAAACGTAATGGAACGGAGTTCGCGGCAGTCCCGAAACGCGCGGTCGCCAATTCGCATGGGGGAATCGGAGAATGTGACGGATTCGAGAGAGCTGCACGACGCAAACGCCTCGTCGCCGAGTTCTTCCACGTTCGGAGGCAGTACCAGTTTCCGAAAATCGCAGCCGCCAAAAGCACATTTTCCTATCTTCCGCACTTTCGATGGAATGGAGACAGAAAGGAATTGGCATCCTTGAAACGCGCGGTCACCAATGTGCGTCAGGGAGTCGGGAAGATTCACAAAACTCAGATCCTGGCAGCCTGAAAACGCCCCCTCCTCAATGTGCGTCACGGTATCCGGAAGCTCGACCGAGCAAAGCTCCCAGCACTCCGCAAACGCGTCCTTTCCAATGTGCGTCACCCCCTCCGGCACGACGTAATTTCCGCTGAGATCGTACGGAGCATTCAGGAGCGTTTTCCCGTCTTCAGAAAATTTCACTCCCTGTGTTTCCTGCGCAAACGCCGAGGCGGAGAAAAACACAAGCGGAAAAGCGAGGGAAAAGATACTCGCCGCAAGAGATAGAAAAAAGGAAGCCGGCAAAGAACGCGAAACGTGAATTTTACGGCAACACATAAAGGAACCTTTCAATTTAGGGGTTTCTTGGAAGGGACAGACCGCTCGCATGGCGTGCAGGGCCAAACGTTCCTCTCATTCTACCTCATGGCGGCGGGTGCGTCAAGGAGACTGTCCCGAAATCCGGATGAAAAGCGTTAAATTTCCTGAAAATTTCAAAAACTTCCGGAAAGCTCAAAAAACAGAAAAAACTCAAAAAATTTCTCCGAAAAAAAGCCCACAGTGCCTCACCCGCCTTGAATTTTTTTACAGAGAGGATAAAATTGACGGAAACGGTTCCTTTGCGGACTCGGGAAGTCTGCCAAAAATCAGACTTTTCCAGCCGATCCATTTCATGAATTCAAATCCCACCCATAAATAGAAAGGTTGCCCATGAATCGATCCCGCCATTCCAAATACCTCGCGGCCCTGCTTCTTGCCGGAGTTCCAGCTGCCGCGCTTTCCATTTCTCCCGCTGCTCTTTCCGCCGCAGACGCCGTACCTGCCGCGAGTCAGAAAAATACCGCCCAGGAGATAGTTTTTTTCACCCCCGCGATGCTTTCTCAAACCGACCTGAACGCGACGGAGGTGTCGGTCTCTGTGGACGGTGCGTATGCGGAATTTGACGCTCACGGCCGCGGATACAATTGGCCCGGTCCAGTTTGGCGCGGTGAGTGGGATCTGGAGGGAAAGACGCAGATCCTCGTGGACATCGAGAATCTGGAAGACCATCCCATGACCTACCATGTGCGCATCGATGACGCTGCAGCTCGGCAGAATAATGCGAACTGGTTCACTTCCAGTTTCCAGGTGGAAGCCAAAACGCGCAAGACCTGCGAGATCTCCCTCCCGGCTGCGTTCCCCGAACAGCTTCGCGGAAAAGTCTTCGGGATGCGCGGACTCCCCGGCGGCGCGAGAACGTCAGGAGCGTCGCTCGACTGGCAGAACGTTCTTTCGCTCTTCATTTTCATTGGGAAAGAAGCCCGGCCCGCGAAATTCCGGATCTACTCCGTGCGTGCGGCAGAAAGCGTCCGTAAAAACATGACGGCAGACTGGATGAAGATGACGCCGGAGGAATTCTTTCCGATGATCGACCGTTACGGACAGTTCAAGTATGAGGACTGGCCTGGAAAGATCCATTCGGATGCCGAGTTTGCGGAACGGATCGAGGCGGAAAAAGCAGACATCGCGGCCAATCCGCGTCCCGGAAACTGGGACAAATACGGCGGCTGGCTCGACGGCCCGAAACTCAAAGCGACCGGGCATTTCCGAGTTGAAAAGGTGGACGGAAACTGGTGGTTCGTCACCCCGGACGGGCATCTCTTCTGGTCGCACGGGACGGATTGCGTCGGAATGTCGAACGGAAACGGACCGATTTCCGACCGTGAACACTATTTCGAGGGACTTCCGGAAGAGTCGCCGTTCTACGGAAAAGGCTGGACGCACATCGGATACTATGGCGGAAAGGGAGAATTCCGCACGTTCAACTGGACGAAAGCGAATCTCGAACGCAAATATGGTCCCGATTTCGCAGCACGGCACAGTGAGTCGGCTCACGAACGTCTCGCGAGCTGGGGAATGAACACGATCGGGAACTGGTCGAGCGGCGAGATCTTCAAGATGCAGAAAACGCCGTACGTCGTAACGCTTTACGCCGGAGGCCGTCCGATCGAAGGTTCCGAAGGATACTGGGGCAAGTTCCCGGATCCGTTCACCCAGGAATTCCGCACGTCGATCCGGAATTCCGTAAAATCGAATCAGGAAGCGCTCAACAGTCCGTACTGCATCGGCGCGTTCGTGAATAATGAACTTTCCTGGGGCGGTCAGTACTCCTTGGCACGCGCTGCGCTTGCCTCGCCCGCGGACCAGCCGGCAAAACTAGAGTTCGTAAACTTTCTTCAGCAAAAGTACGGCACCATCGAAAAACTCAATCAGGTCTGGAAAACAGGATACGCGGATTGGAACGCGGTCATCCAGTCCACTGCGGTTCCGAAAGATCCCGCCATGAATCCCGATTTGGACGCCTTCTATGCCGTCATCGCAGAGAAATATTTCGCGGTCATTCACGAAGAACTTCGTGCCGGGGCGCCGGAAACGCTTGACCTGGGCTGCCGTTTTGCGTGGACCTGCGACACGGCCGCGTACGCCATGGCGAAGTACGTTGACGTCATGAGCTACAATCGGTACGAGGAACATCTGAAAAACTTCCGACTCCCGGAAGGAATCGACAAACCGTGCATCATTGGCGAGTTCCACTTTGGCGCACTTGACCGCGGCGTCTTCCATACGGGGCTGCGCGGCGCGAAAGACCAGAATGAACGAGCGGAAAAGTACTATGCGTACGTTCGTTCCGCGCTCGAAAATCCCGCGATCGTCGGTACCCACTGGTTCCAGTACGGCGCGCAGGCAACTACAGGCCGTTTCGATGGCGAAAACTACCAGATCGGACTGATCGACATCACCGACACTCCGTATCCGGAGATCATCGCCAAAGTCCGCGAGATCGGACGCACCATGTACAGCATCCGTTCAGAAAACGCAGAAAAATAGTCCCCCCATTTACCCTAAATTTCAAGAAAGGTCTCCTTCATGAGAAAGATCCTCACCTGCCTCATCCTTGCAGGCACATTCACAGCGGGATACACACTTTTGGATGCTCAGGTTTTTGCGCAGTCTCCAGGAACACAGTCCCAGGAAACGCAGTCCCCGGCTGCCGCCCCAAGCACCAAAACTCCAGAACTCCCGCTGAACCAGCAGACCGCGCGTCCCGCCAAAAAGTGGATCACGGAAGGCGTAATGTACCAGATCAATCCTCGTGCATTTACTCCGGAAGGGACACTGAAAGCCGCAGAGGGAAAACTCCGGCACATTGCGGATCTCGGCGTCACGATCGTCTATCTCTGCCCCGTTTTTGTCGCAGACGACGACATGAACCGCGAATTCTGGAGTCCGAGGCAGAAAAAGTCCGGCATGGAAAATCCGCGGAATCCCTACCGGATGAAGGACTTCTACCATGTGGATCCCGAATATGGAACCGACGCGGACCTGAAATCGTTCATCGACACCGCACACTCGCTCGGTCTGCGCGTCATGCTCGACATGGTCTACGTCCACTGCGGACCGACGGCCGTCCTGATCGACAAAGACCCGAATTTCGTGAAGCGCGATAAAAATGGGAAAATCATCACCGAGGCCTGGAAGTACCCTGCTCTGAACTTCGCCTCTCCGAAACTGCGCGAGTACCTCTTCGCGAACATGGAACAGTGGGTCGGCGAATACGGCGTTGACGGCTTCCGTATGGACGTCGCGGACCGCATTCCGCTCGATTTCTGGGAAGAAACCCGCGTTCGGCTCGAAAAGCTCGATCCGGAGATCGGACTTCTCTCCGAAGGAACGCGCTGGCGGGATCAGCTCAAGGCGTTTGACCTGAACTACAGTTTCCCGATCTACGGCTTCATCCGGCGAGTTTACGATGAGGGACTCTCCGCAAAAGAGATCCGAGGCGTGAAAGAACGCTTTCGTGCGCAGCGTCCGATCGGCGGCGACCGCGTGATCCACTACATCGACAATCACGACATCTCGAACGACGACTACGAAAACCGCGTCGAAAAACGCTGGACCGAAAAAGGCGTAAATGCCATGCTCGCCATGATGTTCACGCTCGACGGGACCCCGATGCTTTACTGCGGCCAAGAGATCTGCGACAAAAACCGCCACTCGATCTTCGGGTCCAAATTCGGCTGCAAAGTCGACTGGGGAAACGCAGATTCCGACGAAGCCAAACGCCGAACAGCCCTGATCCGCCAACTCGCCGCAGAACGAAAAGTACGCCCGGAACTCACTGCTGGAAAACTGATCTGGCTCGATAATTCCGCGGAAGATGACGTCCTGACGTACATGCGAGTCCTTGGTGAAAAACAGACTTTCGTTGCGGTGAACGTCCGCGGAAAAGCCGTTTCCTTCGACGCAATACTCCCGGACGGAACGCAAAAACATGTCGAGCTTGACGCATGGGGGTTCCTCATCGAGTAAAAGCTCTCCGATCTTCCCCAAAAAGCGCACAGATCTCTGTTTTTGTGCGCTTTTTTGTTTGAAAATCCGTTCAGCAACCCTAAACACGGCTCTCCCCCCTTGAAAATTTTTCTATTTCAGGTAAAATAACATAGAAAGTTTTTCCATTTTTCACTCGAATCCCTTAATTTTGGTGCCCAAATGTCAGAGAATTTTGAACTTCCGAAGCAGTACGATTTCCACTCCGCATGGGAAAAATGGTATCCCTGGTGGGAGGAAAAGGGACTTTTCCACAGTACGCCGAACCCCCATAAAAAGCCGTTCACCATCGTCATTCCGCCGCCGAACGTCACGGGGGCGCTGCACATGGGGCACGCACTGAATAATACGCTGCAGGACATTCAGATCCGCATGAAGAGAATGCAGGGTTTTGAAGCTCTCTGGGTCCCCGGAACGGACCATGCCGGGATCGCGACGCAGGCAATGGTGGAGAAAAAACTCCGTGAAGAAGAAGGACTGACCCGAAACGACATCGGGCGCGAAGCAATGGTCAAGCGCATCTGGGATTGGAAAGACTCTTTCGAAAAGCGCATCATCGGCCAGCTGAAGAAACTGTCCGTCAGCTGCGATTGGGATCGGCTCCGATTCACCCTTGACCCGGTCTGCGCGCGAGCGGTCCGAAACACGTTCTTCACATTCTTTGAAAAAGGATTGATCTACCGCGGTAAAAAGCTCGTGAACTGGGACACCGCCCTTCAGACAGCCGTAAGCGACGATGAGATCAACAATGAAACGCACGACGGGCATTTCTGGTACCTCAAGTACCCGGTCATCGACCCGCAGGAAGGCGATCTGGAGTACGTGACGGTCGCGACGACTCGCCCGGAAACGATGCTTGGCGACACGTGCGTCGCATGCCATCCAGAACCGCGCAAGCAGCTCGACCTGCTCGAAAATGCGATCCGCGAGGAACTCGCCGCCGCGGAAGCTGCTGGTCGTGACGCGGACAAAGCGGAACTGGAAGCGAAGCTCGAAATGCTCCTGAAACGCCGTGAAACGCATCTTGAGCTGCTCGAAAAACTCGCGGAAATGGCAAAAGCCGGCAAGAAGCTCATGCTCCCGCTGGCAAATCGTGAGATCCCGCTCGTGACGGACATCTGGGCAAAACCGGAAATGGGGACCGGCTGCGTGAAGATCACTCCGGCACACGACCCGAACGACTTTGAAGTCGGAAAACGTGCTATGGTGCCGTTCATCAACATCATGAAGAAAGACGGCACGCTGACGGCTGAAGCAAGCGTTTACGCCTGGGACGGAAGAAAATTCGCCAACGTGACGGCCGAAGAACCTGCATTGAGCCGTACCGTTCCGGAAAAATACGTCGGCATGAAGATGCTCGAAGCGCGTGAAGCGATCGTCGCGGATCTGGAAGCTGCCGGCATTCTCCTCAAGGTGGAAGACCATCAGCACGAAGTCCCAGTCAGCGACCGCTCCAAAACGGTCATTGAGCCGTTCCTGAATGACCAGTGGTTCGTCCGCATGGCCGACCTGGCTCAGAGCGCGATGGATGCCGTGACGGACGGCCGTGTGCAGATCTTCCCGGAACGCTATGCCAAAACGTACCTCGACTGGCTCTCCGAGAAACGCGACTGGCCGATCGGACGTCAGCTCTGGTGGGGCCACCGTATCCCGATCTGGTACGTGCGCGCCGCGGACGGTTCCGAAAAAATGCCGTCGGAAGATGAACTGAAAGCTGCGTTTGCCGACCGTTCCGACGTGAAATGGGCGTGGGACGAAGAAGGAAAAGAATGGTGGATCTGCCTGCAGGACGGCGAGCTGGCGAAAGATGCTCTTCCCGGCTGGGAACTGGTACAGGATGACGATGTGCTCGACACATGGTTCAGTTCCGCGCTTTGGCCGCACTCGACGCTGGGATGGCCGGAACAGACGGAAGAGCTGAAGTACTACTATCCGACGAGCGTCCTGATCACGAGCCGCGACATCATCACGCTCTGGGTCGCCCGCATGGTCCTGACAGGCCTGCAAAACTGCGGAGAGATCCCGTTCCCGCACGTTTACATTCACCCGAAGATCCTCGACAAGTACGGCGAAACGATGTCCAAATCCAAAGGAAACGGCATCGACCCGCTCGACGTCATCGAGAAGTACGGCGCAGATGCGCTGCGTCTAGGCGTAGCGTGGCTCGCGACCGATTCACAGGACGTCCGTCTTCCCGTCGATTTCGAATGCCCCCACTGTGGTGAAAGTGTGGAACAGACGAAGGAAAACCGTATCCGTCCGCGCGTAAAATGCCCGAAATGCAAGGAATTCTTCTCGACGCAGTGGGCAAAAAAGGAAGAAGATCTCGCACTGAAACGCGGGACCGTCATCTCCGAGCGTTTCGAGATGGGGCGCAATTTCTGCAATAAACTGTGGAACGCTTCCCGTTTCGCAATGATGTACCTGATGGAAGATCAGGAAGAAGTCTCCCGTCCGGACTACACGCTGGAGCCGCTTTCTGACGACGCGCTCTTCATGGAGGACAAATGGATCCTGAGCCGTCTCTGCACGATGGCGAAAATGTTCACGGAAGGGATCGAAAAATACGATTACGCTGCGTGTGTCCGCACGCTTTACGATTTCACGTGGGATGAGTTCTGCAGTAACTACATCGAGATCGCGAAATACCGTCTCCAGACGCCGGAACTCAAACCGGTCGCCAAGCGAGTCGTCGCGTTCGTTCTGGATGCGCTGCTGAAGCTCTGGCACCCGGTCATTCCGCTCATCACAGAAGAGGTCTGGCAGCTGATGGCAAAAGTCGCTCCGAAACGCGGTTTGACGGCGGAAGATCTAGCCCGCGAACAGCCGGAAAGCATCATGAACGCGCCGTGGTTCGTGGACACTGCGAACCGGATCGATCCGACGATCGAGGCACAGTTCGTCGTTTTCCAGGACGTCCTGAAAGCCGTCCGCGAGATCCGTGCGCGCCAGAACGTGCCGGTCAAGCAGGAAGTCAAATTTGCGGTGAAGTGTCCGTCGGAGATCGCCGCGCTGATCCTGCCGATGAAGCCGTACTTCACCTCTATGGCACAGGCTGTGCTGACCGAATGCTGCCCGGACGCGCAAATGCCGGAACTTTCATCCAACGCTACGGGCGCGAACTGGGAACTTGGCGTGGATCTTGAAGGATTGATCGACGTGGAAGCGGAACTGAAAAAGAACCGCACACAGCGAGAGAAACTGCTCGGATTCATAGCCGGCAAGGAGAAGAAGCTCTCGAACGAAGCATTCACGGCCAAAGCCCCGGCGAAGGTCGTCGATGCGGAACGTGCTTCGCTGGCGGATCTGAAAGCCCAGCTTGCCGCTGTCGAGGAAGCGATCGCGCGTTTGGAACGTTAAACGCAATTCATTGGATCCAAAGAAAGAGGAGGTCCCGCATCTCCTCTTTTTTTATTTTTCGGCAAGTCTCAATAATTGCAGCACTTTCAAATTTACTCTAAAAAAGCGATCTGGAAATGCTCCGGATTTAACGAAAATTCAGGTTGCAAAAATATTTCCGGCACACACTTGCGGAAAACCACATTTACCCAAATTCCATAACGCCAAATATTGTGCTCCAGAAAAATCATCTCCCAAAATGTAGAAAATGCTTGACTTTAAAATTTCAGAAGAGTATACTTTGGGCAGATTTGCACTTCTAGGCGGTCTTTAAGGGCCGTTTGAAAGGAAACAGGGTAAGCCTATCGCATAGAAAAATCAGACAGACAAAAATTTCCACCTGATTTCGAGGACTTCATTCCAAGCGTCAAAGCGCAGCTGGCAGGCCGTCAGCATTAAGCCGCGGGGATAAAAGAAAAGGACGCATAAAGTTTGGGGACTTCTTTTTCAGCCCATCATGGAGGAGGGCGGAAATGGAGGGGGGGCGAAATCAGGAACCGCTTTTGTGCGGGCTTGCACGCGTTTATTCAGGAGGAAGTTAAATGCAATTCGGAAAAAAACCGGTCATCGGGATCAATGCAGATTTCTTGGAAGCCAAGGGGGAAAAAGAAGCTTTCAGTTACGTCTGGGCCGGTTACTATGAGTCGATTTTGCGCGCCGGAGGCATTCCGGTGATTCTCCCGCCGATGCAGAACGAAGAGGATCTGCGTCAGATTCTGAAAAAACTGGATGGTATCGTCATGATCGGGGGCGGTGATCTGGATTCCCGTCGTGACGGCTACGTTCTTCACTCCACGGTCCGTCCGATGCCGGTTCGCCGCGAGGATTTCGACCGGATGCTCATGCGCGTCGTCGCGGAACAGAAGATCCCGCTTTTGGCGATTGGAGCCGGGATGCAGCTCCTGAACGTGACGATGGGCGGTTCCCTTTTCTTTCACATTCCGATCGACCTTCCGACGGCAATGCCCCATTTTGACCGCCATACCCCAGTTCACCGTCACACACTGAATGTCGTCCCCGGCACACTGATGGAAAAGATCTACGGAGATTCCGAGATCCGCGTTTGTTCCCGCCACCACATGGCCGTGAATGAAGTAGCGCCTGGATTTTTCGTTTCCGCGACTTCTCCCGACGGCGTCATTGAGGCGATCGAGTCTGAGATCGACGATTGGTTCGTCATCGGCACCCAGTTCCATCCGGAAAGCGCGTGCGCGACCGCTCTTGATCTGCGTATTTTTGAGGAATTCATCGAAGCCATCGGCGGAACGCCGGTCGTTTTCTCCCTCGTAGGATAAATTTCGGGGAAAAATCAAACTTCTGAAGCGTGCCCATTCAGAAGTCCTCCCTAAAGCGCTTTTTCTGACACTTTTGCGAACAGGACATTTCGAACGGCGTCCTGTTCGTTTTTCTTTTTGGCTCTTCCGGAAAGTGCGTACCGCCCCGGACCGCATTTTACCACTGAGAACGCAGACAAAACGCAGAAACACACTGAAAAGAAAGAAGGAAAAAAGGCAAGGAACGGGCCCTGACACGAATTTCACGGAAAACACGAAAAGACGCAAATGAATTTTTTAAAATTCAAAATTTGTTCGAACAGTCTGTTTTTTGCTGCTTTTTGTATTAAGATCAGTGTTTCTCTGTGGGTTTTCAGTGTTTTCAGTGGTAAAACTAGTTCGCAGTTCCCGGATGGACCTTCTTTTCTTGTCTGCACCGCCTTCCGCACCAGCCTCGAGTACCTTAACTCAAAAAAACCACCAGCGATTTTTTTTCTCTTCCGGCAGGATCTGGCTCTGGATCGTGATCCCGACCCAGAGGATATTTCCCGTTCTGGAATCAAAGAGCGCATACGCGATCAACTCCCGTTTCATTTGCGGCACGGAAGGCAGCGAAATGAGCCGGGCTTGCCGTAAAAAAAGTTCCTTTCGCGGATCGTGCCGAACGGTTTCCCAAGATGTTTGTGACGGCCTTGGGAGCGCAACGTAACGAAAATTCTCCATTTCCGCCCTTCCCCACCGTGAGATCTCACGTACCATTTCAGGAGTCACCGCACGCTGGATGAGCGAGAAATTTTTGTCCCAGGATTCCAGAAAGACTTTCTCCTCACTGCGGTTCAGCTCAACTTGCGCTCTCCACTTTTTCCCGATCTGGACCTCATCCATCTCCGGAACAAATTCGATTCGGAGCGTTTTTCCAGAAAGCGGATCCCCCCAAAGGCCGTTCTCCCCTCCGATCGCCCCTAAAAGCACCAAAAATGCACACCAAAATCCCGCAAGAGCAAAAATTTTCGTATACCAGTGGATCTTCGCCATTCCCCTTCACTCCTAATTGCGACAAAAAAATCAAAGCCGTTTCATTCTAGAGGAAAGGCCAATACTTCATCACCCTTCAGGCAGACGATCAGGTAAAGAAAAGCGTCCTGCAGCAATCGATCAGCTCCAAGAGACAGCACGTCTCTGCGAGTCTCGCGTTACCCCGCCAAAACAACAAAAAAGCCGTCATTTTCGACGGCTTTGGAAATTCGCAAATGCGGAGACTACTATTTCAAAACGTCACCGACTTGGATCGCATTTCCACACAGAAAATCAAAGACAGACTGCGGCTTCTTACCGGCGGGCTGAAGCTGACGGATAGCAAGGACACCGTTTCCAGTCGCAACGGCAAGTGTCTCTCCAACAGCTAAAACCGTACCGGGAACCGTTCCCGCCGGGACCTCCATCGCAAGAAGCTCCGGAACGGGAAGCAGGATCAAACGCATAGGCGGTTTCTTTTCCGATTTCTGCCACGTAGTAAAAGTTCGAGGCCATGGCTCAAACGCACGGACGCGATTCCGGATCTCCTCGGCAGAGAGCGACCAGTCGATCTGAGCCATCTGTTTTCGGATCTTCGGCGCACCGCAAGCCTGTGAAGCATCCTGAATGACCGCAGCAGCAAGATGATCCGGATCTTTTTCCAGAGCATCGATAGCCCGAAGGACTTCTGGCGCCCCGAGTTCCGCAAGGCGCGCCTCCAGAACGTCCGCGGTTTCATTCTCACCGACGGGAGTCCGCACTATGGAAAGCATCGGACCGGCATCAACTTCCGGGGTAATGTGGATGACCGTCGCACCGGCTTCCGCGTCTCCATTGAGAATCGTCCACTGAACGGGAGCGGAACCGCGGTATTTCGGCAGGATGGAACCATGAAGATTGATCCCGCCAAGCCGTGCTGCCTGGATCCCCTCCGGCGAGAGGATCTGCCCGTAGTCGCAGATAAAGAAAATGTCGGCGTTCAGTTCACGAAGCGCCGCGACAGCCTCTGGATCTTTGATTTTTGGAAAACGCAGGATCGGCGTACCGTGAGCCTCCGCAAGCTGAACGATCTCCGGTTCCGGAAGGGGTTCACGGCGCGTTTTATTTTCCGTTTTCGGCTGCGTGACCAGAGCAGCGATCTCATGCCGGCTCTCGTAGAGCAGCTTCACAGTAGGCACACCAAAACTGCCGGTCTCCATGACGACGATGCGCATGAAATTCCTCCTTTTTTTCTCAGGATCCGAGACAAAACGCAGCAGATCGGGATCTTACTCTTCCGTAATGAAAACTTCTTCCATTTTGTCGCCCTGACGAATGGCATCCACAACATCCTGTCCTTCAAGGACCTTTCCGAAAACGGAATGTTTGCCGTCCAGCCACGGGGTAGCGACGTGCGTGATGAAGAACTGCGATCCATTCGTGTTCGGGCCGGCATTGGCCATGGAAACGACGCCGGGACCGTCATGACGCAGATCTTTGTGGAACTCGTCCTTGAATTTGTATCCAGGGCCGCCGCATCCCGTGCCTGTGGGGTCGCCAGTCTGGATCATGAAATCGGCGATGACGCGGTGAAAAACGATCCCGTCGTAGAATTTTTTGTTGGCGAGATCGATGAAATTCTGCGTCGTGACCGGCACTTCATCCGTAAAAAGCTGGAAACGGATCAGACCGCGATTCGTGCGAATATTGGCGACTTTCATGAAATCAACTCCTTTTTGGAATAGGAAAAACGTCTGAAAACACATAATATTTTTCATTATACTCAAAATTAAAATTTTGTCAATAGCACTCTCTCCGGCCGCATTCCCCGCTTCCTCTTTTCTTTTCGGCTCTTCCGGCAAGTGCGTACCGGACCGGAACGCGATTTGACCACTGAGAGTGCAGCGCAGAAACGCAGAAACGCAGAAACACACTGAAAAAGAAAGAAGAAAAAGGAAAAAAAGCAGTAAACGTGCCCTGACACAAATTTCACGGAAAACACGAAAAGCCGCAAATGGATCTTAAAAAATTTTAAAATATTTCGCAAGATCCGTGTTTTTTCGTGCTTTTCGTGTTCTCACTTCTGAGTGACTCTGTGCATTTTCAGTGGTTTCAGTGGTAAAAATCGCCCCTGGATCGGTACACACTTGCCGGAAGAGCCATTTTCCGCCCTTTTCATTCAGGACGTAAAAATCGGGAAGAATTTAGAAAAATTTCGATCCGAATGCCTGGAAGGTCTTGACTTTTTACGGATCTTGAGTTAAATTAATGGAAAATGAACGTCCATCAAGTCCCGGGGAAATGCCCACAGACGCCAAATTGCGGTTTGACATGAAAATTGCGGTTTGACGCCCGATCGCCTTTCAATGCGGAAGTTTACCCCTCAGTCATTTACGGAATCAAATCAAATGAAGATCGAAAACCTGGAAGCGTACTGCTTCGACGTCGCCCAGCGTGCGAAACTGGCCTCTGCTGCACTCGCCAGCGTGACGGGAAAACAGAAAAACGACTGGCTCAACCTCAGTGCCGGGATCCTGCGTGAACGAATGGCCGAGATCCTCGCCGCAAACGAAAAGGATCTGGAAGCCGCCCCCGGTTACGGTCTGACTCCTGCGGAGATCGACCGCCTGAAGCTGGATCCGCAGCGCGTGGAAGACATCGCGCAGGCTCTTGAGTACGTCGCGAAACTTCCGGATCCGGTGGGAGAAGTGATCTCGTCTCAGGTGCGTCCGAACGGTCTGGATGTGCAGAAAGTCCGCGTCCCGCTGGGAGTCGTTTTCTTCATTTACGAATCGCGCCCGAATGTGACGGCAGACGCTGCGGCACTGTGCGTCAAGAGCAGTAATGCGGTGATCCTGCGCGGCGGGAAGGAAGCGATCCATTCCAGCATGAAGATCGCGGAACTCCTCTCCGAAACTGCGGAAAAAGCCGGCATTCCGCGTGACGCTGTTCAGCTCGTCGCCACAACAGATCATGATGCCGTGGGGCACTTCCTCAAGATGAACCAGTTCATCGACGTCACCATTCCGCGCGGCGGTGAAGGTCTGATCCGCAGAGTCACGAACGAAGCGACGATGCCGGTGATCAAGCATTTCGCCGGAAACTGCCACGTTTACGTCGACGCAGCAGCCGAAGAGGCCAAAACGCTCGACATCGTGATCAACTCGAAATGCCAGCGCATGGGCGTCTGTAATGCGGCAGAGTCTCTCGTCGTGCATCGTGCCGTCGTTGAAACGCTCCTTCCGAAGATCGCGGAAGCTCTGAAAGAACGCGGTGTCGAGATCCGCGGCGATGAACCGACCTGCGCAGCCATCCCGTTCGCAGTTACCGCCTCCGACGCTGATTTCTACACGGAGTACCACGGACCGGTCATTTCATGCAAAATCGTAGATTCACTTGATGAAGCGATCCGCCACATCAACCAGTGCTCTTCCGGCCACACGGAAGCCATCTGCACGAACGATCTCGCGGCAGCCCGTGAATTCGCACTCCGCATCGACAGCTCGGCCGTCATGATCAACGCTTCGACGCGATTCAACGACGGCGGGGAGTTCGGTCTCGGCGCGGAGATCGGCATCAGTACGGATAAATTCCACGCTCGCGGTCCATGCGGTCTGCGTGAACTGACCAGCTACAAATACATCGTCTACGGCGACGGCCAGACCCGCGGTTAAACCGGAGAGAGTTCACCGTAGTGAAACCGTACCAGAACCGCTTTGAGCATCCGGCACACTTTGCAGATCGTGCCGGATGCGCAGTTCCTTTTTAAACTGATTCGAGTTCCGAAGTATTTTGTCGAAAACACGAAAAGATCCATGAATTTTGAACCGGAAACCCGCTTTCTTCGTGCATTCGGAGCTTGGCTCCAAACTCCGCTGACTGCTCTTTTGCGCGAGACCGCCGCAGTACGGTGGGTGAATCAGAAACCGCTCTCTCCAACGCTGGTCTCTGGTCCCGCTTTCTTTTATCAGCTTTCCGGCGAAGACATTCCGCCCGGAAGTGTCATCGGGTTTGAATTTGAACCGAAACTCTTCTTCTCGCTTCTGGACTGGCTTCAAGGCGGAGAGGGAACGGTCGAAGAAGAGGAACTTTCGCCGGATCGGCCGCTTACGCTGCTGGAAAAACGTCTCGCCTCCCGTTTTCTGCATCTTTTCCATCAAGCCGTTCTGGAAACGGGACGGATCTCGTCTCCGACGGAGTTTTTGCCGACGGCGGAACTTTCGCGTCCTGAATTTCGGAATTTTACCGCGGCGGAATTCCGTCTCGATGCCGGGACATTTGGCGGAACATTTCGGCTTTGGCGTTCCTACCCGCACCGGCAGCTCGATCTCGGCTCATTGGACGAAATGGCTGACGAAAATGATGCGCAGAGCATGGCGGAGGCGCTGGCCGAGACTCCGGTATGCGTCTCCGTTCAGCTTTCCGGCGCAAAGATATCGCCGCAGGGTCTGCTCAAATGGCGAGTCGGCGACATGATCGAACTCGGAAAACCGGAAGATCATCCATTCACGGTCCTGGTCGAAGGAATGGAAAAATTTACGGCGGCACCAGGAAAATTCAAATCCCGAAAAGCCTTCCGGATCCTTTAAACTTCCCTAAACTTCCCTAAACTTCCCTAAACTTCCCTAAACTTCCGCTGAAGGAGATCCGATACGCTTGCGGCAGTAAAACGGCATCCCGCACATTCCGCAGGATGCCGTTTTTTCAGAAAATACACTCCGAAAATAGAGTCTTTCGGTGCACAATCTACTTTTCGATCAGAAGAAGTTCCGGATCCTGCGCAATGATGGGCTGAATGTTCTGCAGACGCAAAAAGAAGTCTTCAAAACCGCCTTCTTTCGGCTTTCTGAACTGGATCCTCCAGATCCCGCCTTCAAGAGCCTCTTCCTCGGAGGGATAGAAAAATTCAGTAGAGCAGATCGGGTCCATTTCCCAGCGTTTCTCACCATTCGGCGCATAAACGGCCGCCGAGGCACGTTCTCCGTCGCTTGCAGAAATACAGACGCCAAACTCTTTCGTCCCTTTCGGAACCATGAAATAAATATTCCCGACCGCGGAAAGGAAATTCACCTTGGAAGCGTCGATCGAAACCGGTACAGTCGTTTTTTCCAAATGGAAAGAGTGAGGAGACCCCATGCACTCCAAAACGTAAATTCCAGTCTGCCTCGCCTCGATCTCGTAAGCCGTGCTTTTCATGAATGGAAGAGGTTCCAGCGGGATCTTCTTTCCATCCGGCGCGACCATTGCCATCGGAAGATCCCTGGCATCCTGACGTCCGACGCGCGTATGGCGGATCGTGAATCCCAAACGCTCTCCCGCTTTTGCGAAGAACAGAAAACGCGCATCATGGCGGATCCGCATCATCGGAATGTTCGTCTCTCCCATTCCGTCAGCAGGCTCTGAGTACGGCACAAGTTCGGAGACCTCAAAAGGCAGGATCGGAAGACGCCGCGTGTTCTTGATGGGATAGTTTTCGCGGATCCACTCCGGCGTAAAGGTGAGTTTTTCCGTTTTTCCATTCCGCTCGCAAAGGATCTCTCCCTCGACCTCCGCCATTCCCAAAGACTCCGCGGATATATCGCGGAACTCAAAGATCGGCCGGTCGTGATTTTCATCAATGACGCGGACGTTCGTGAATTTCACGTTTCCGCACGCATTCTGAATATCCAGGTTGGAGCTAAGAAGAATGGGAGTTCCCATCGGTTTTTTCACCTCGACGTTTTCAAATTCCAGCTTTGCCGAATCGATCGGATTTCCGCGCAGGAGGATCCCGCACTGCGTTTCGTTTTCGGTCGTGAAATTCCGCACGGTCAGCGTGCCCCGAAGCGGTTCGGCGGGGTTTCCTTTCCGGTCTTTCCCCTTTGCAGCGGTCCAGAAAATACCGTTTCTCCGATTTCCGCGCGAAACGCAGTCTTCCAGCAGGATCGAGACCGCTGGACTGCTTCTATCGAGATTCGGCAGGTAAAATTCGTAACCGTCGCCGTAGTTTCCTTCGCAGACGCATCGGCGCATGACGCAGTTCGTCAGTTCCTCCGTATTATGGTTCGGCTCGAAATCGATCCCTGCCTGCGGTGCCGTTCCGTTCGTGTTGCGCAGCAGCGTGTCTTCGATCAGGAGATCCTTTGCCGAGATGACGCTGATCCCCTGACGGTGATTTTCGTTGCAGTCCACTCGCCGAATCGTGACGTTCTCGTTCGTCACACCACGCTCGCAAACACCGAGGTAGATGCCGTCCCCGCCGGTGTACTCAATGGTCAAGTCCTGAACGAGCACGTTTTTCGAGCTGAGGATCGAGAGACCGTGCCGCCATTCCGCAGCATGGTAGGGGGCTTTCTGGTAGTCCGATTTCCACATACGAAGAACGGCTTTCGCACTTGGCGACTCGCCGCGAATGATGACGTTTTCGCACTTTCGCAGACGCAGGAGCGCATCGGAAGTTCCGAGATACTCACCCCGCTTGGCCAAAATGACGACGCCGTCCTGAAGGACTAATTCCAGATTGCTCGCCCCGGAAAGCGGACGCACGATCCATTCGGACGCCTGCCGGTCGATCGTCAGTTTTTTGACGCCGGAATCCAGCGCTGCCTGCAAAAAACGGGTCGAGTCTTCTGCATCGAAGCCCCACCAGGAGGCCACAGCTTCCGTCCGCTTTCCGTCCAGAACTTCCTGCACAAGATCGGGTCTCGCCCACAAGACCGTCTGAGTTTCAGTTCCAGGTACCGTATCTGAAGCTAAGGTCGAAGCCGCCGACACACAAACCGTAAAATTCACCGGCACAGCCCCAGTAAAACCCAAGGCCCCAAGCAGGACCACGGAAAAGAAAAAGCGTTTTCCGAATAAAAGATCCATCATTCAACTCCTTGAAATTCAAAAAATGGCGGGAAAATGAGAGAACCGTCCCCGTCATTTTCCAGTTAGTCAAACTGCAGACCAGTCAAACTGCAGACCAGTCAAACTGCAGACCAGTCAAACTGCAGGCCAGTCAAACTGCAGATCAGTCAAACTGCAGACCAGTCAAACTGCAGACCAGTCAAACTGCAGATCAGTCAAACTGCAGATCAGTCAAACTGCAGATCAGTCAAACTGCAGATCAGTCAAACTGCAGACCAGTCAAACTGCAGACCAGTCAAACTGCAGACCAGTCAAACTGCAGACCAGTCAAACTGCAGACCAGTCAAACTGCAGACCAGTCAAACTGCAGACCAGTCAAACT
>JAFQOH010000009.1:0-27096 GCA_017403345.1 Thermoguttaceae bacterium | reverse complement strand
TGGGAACCCGTTTACGTCATGAACAAGATCATGCTGGGGCTGTACGACATCTATACCATGTGCGGTCTGGAACAGGCGAAGCCGATCCTGGTCAAAATGGCGGACTGGTTCGGAACGGATATCATCGACGTTCTCAGCCATGACGATATTCAGAAGCTCCTCTACTGCGAACACGGCTCGATCAACGAATCGTACGTCAACGTTTACGAACTGACCGGGGACGAGAAGTATCTGCGCTGGGCGGAAAAGCTCAATGACGAACGCATGTGGATCCCGCTTTCAAAAGGCGAAGACATCCTCATCGGCTGGCACGCGAATACGCAGATCCCTAAATTCACGGGATTCAATACGCTCAGCAAATACAATGGAGATGAAAAACTCTCAACTGCGGCGAACAATTTCTGGGACATCGTCGTCGCAAAACACACGTGGGTGAACGGCTCGAACAGCTGCGGAGAGCACTTCTTCCCGCAGTCCGAATTTCAATTCAAAGCCCTCTCTTACGGCGGTCCGGAATCGTGCAACTCGGTCAACATGATGCGTCTGACGGAAAGTCTCTACCAAAGCGCCCCGAAAATGGAGCACGTGGACTACTACGAGAACGTTCTGTTCAATCACGTTCTGGCGAACTACGATACGGAACAGGGAATGTGCGTGTACTATACGTCGATGCGTCCGGCACATTACAAAATGTATTCGTCGAAATATGATTCCTTCTGGTGCTGCACGGGAACCGGATTCGAAGCCCCCGCCAAGTTTGGAAAAATGATTTACGCGAAGAAGGGAGACTCCGAACTTTACGTCAATATGTTCATCCCGTCTACACTTGACTGGAAAGAACGGGGGATCAAACTGACGCAGTCGACACGCTATCCGGATGAAAACGCCTCCACACTGACTATCCAGACCGCGGGACCGAAAGAGTTTTCGTTGAAGATCCGAGTCCCCAAATGGATCAAAGCCGATTCCATGACCGTAGAGATCAACGGAATGAAGTATGAAGGACCGATGACGGGACCGTACGTCACACTCACCCGAAAATGGTCTGCGAACGACACGGTCCGGATCGCGTTCGAGCCGAAATTTGAAGTCGCGCCGATGGTCGATACCGAGCGATTCTATTCGGTAAAATACGGAGCGATCGTTTTGGCGTCAAAGATCCCTAACACCAATCTCAAAGTTACGGATTTCCGTCAGGCGCGCAGAACGGTCGGCGACATCATGGTTCCCATTTCCGATGCCCCGACGCTGTTCGGAACGCCGGAGGAGATCATCCAAATGTTCAAACGGGTGCCAGGTGATAAACTTGCCTTTACCTATACCGGACTTAATGGCCAAACGGCGACACTCATTCCGTTCAACAGGATCCAGTTCAGCCGATACGCCGTCTATTTCAACCACGCTAAAGATCTGGAAGAATATCGAAACAAAGTCCAGCTCAACACGTGGGAGATCGACCCGGAACTGGCGGGCCGTACGCTTCAGTCAGTTTTGATCGGGCTGTCGAAATCAGAAAGCGTTCGTCAATTTCAAGTGAACGGTCCGCATATGCTTTACCCGTTGGACGGTCAGCGTTTTTGGCGCCGCGCGATCAATAGAGGATGGTTCTCCTATACGTTTGAGAAACCGAAAAATGCCGAGAAGATCGCCGTCAACTTTACGATTCGCGTGACGGACCAGGATCGTGCGGGTGCCGAAGTTTACGTCAACGGTCAAAAAGTCTGGTCCATGGACAGAACTCCGGAAACTGCGGCCGCCATTTCCACGACATTCTTCACGGAAACGGTCTCGATCCCGGAAGAGCTGTACAAAGATGCCGATTCGATCACCGTTAAACTTGCCGCCAAACCCGGCGTCATGACGGGTGACCTTGTCGACCTCCGCATCGTGAAGGAATAAGCTCCCGCAAGCAAGTTCCGTAAAACATGATGCAAGAAACTGCCTGCCGGCGCCTTCTCCCGAACAAAAGAAAAGGTGCCGGCAGGGAATATTCTTAGAATCTTTGAATATTTTGATCCTTCTCACAGAAAAAGAACTCTGATACACGGATCTCTTCATTCCGGCTGGTAATTCCGGTCAAAATTTTGGAACGTCGTCAGGTGGTCCGTATTGATGAAATCAACGTTCAGGCGCCGCAGTTCCGTCCAGAAAGCCGCATTTTGCGGAGCCCCCCAAAATCTCAGCGGAAGTCCCCGACTGTGCGCTTTATCGATCAGAGCTTTCAGTTTGGCACGCTGATCCGCTGGAAATTCGCCTTTACCTTTCCAGGAACAGATCCGGCCCCAGTTCTCGTTGACCGCTCCGATCATCCACGCGGGAACGCCGGGATCGTCCAGGTCGCTGGATCTTCCATCCAGCAGCGCGTAGAACGTTTTTCCTTTGTGGTCTTCAAACGCCTTGAGGGGTCGGTTTCCGGTAATGATCACCTGCACGGGACCGGGTTTCTTCACGCCGTCTGTTACCGAGCAGAGAATGTCTTGGTATTTTTCCAGCAGCGGAGAGAGTGCGGCCCAAGCGGTTTCCGGTTCTTCTTTAATGTCTATCCATAAATAGAACGTCTCAACGCCGGGGTAAACCGTTCCGCCATTTGCCTCGATCTGCTCTTTGAGAGTCTTAAGATAGATCGTTTCCAAATTACGCCCCAGCAGGATCTCCGCCTGGGAGTGTCCCGCCCAAAACTGTCCATCGCGGAGAAAGACATCCGCCTCAACACTGCAAAAACCGTGATCGAGAGCATCGAGCATCGGACGGTTTCGCCAGTAGTCGTTATGCGAATGACCGTCCCGGATCGGCTTCACGTCTGTTGGCGGTGTTCCGAACAGCAGCGTGTTAAAGGTCATCAGCGCGGCAAAAAACAAAACGACTCGGCAGCATCGGTCTTGAGTCATGAAATCGAATCTTGAAGTTTTTTTTATTGGCATCATGATCGTACAAAGGTAAAAAAGACGGATTTGATCCACGGCAACTTCTAAAAACGAATTTTATGAAAAAAGTCACCCTGCAAGGTCCCATTGTAGCATAAAAAGTCCCCACTGTCAACAAAATTTAATGGCGTACGGCTATTTTTTCCAATTTCTTGAAAGAAACTTTACACAAACGGTAAACACAACTTTTTTCTGAATTTGTTAAAATTTTTGTTTTAAATAAATGCCGAAAAATTTTCAGCCCCCCTTGTAATATATATAATCGTAAGATAGATAAAGTAGTTTTGGGTATATTTAATGAGATCGAAAATGGTTAAACAGTGTCCAATATACACATTAGAAAATGTGACCTGTTCCTGTTTTTTTGCGAATTTTCCAATTACGGATCTCAAAATCCGTGATTCAAAGAATAATCTCAATCTTCTTGTACCGGATCGTTTCACGTATAATGGAGTTCCGTGTGACCAGGACGGCATTGAGGTAAATAATTACGTTTGCCCGAATTGTACATTCGACATTCCGATTCGTTTTCTTGAACATTCGACGTATTATATCTCCATGGTCGGAGCGCCGAATACCGGAAAAACCTATTATTCCGCCTCGATGTATTATGAGATCCTGAAGTTGGCGGAAGGATATCCAATTACCGTAACGCGTGCGGATATTATGACTAACGATACTTTGGGAACCTATTACCGCGCTCTTTACCGGACGCATGAAGCAAGATCCGCCCAACGACGAAAACCGTCGGCAAAGTCGATCCCCGTCCCTTCATGCTCCCCGCACTCGAAAAGTGAAAAAATAAGCTCGTCGAACTGTGGAGGAACGCGGTGGGGTGATTACCAGTCGGAAAGGTCTTTTTCATCACGATCTGAAAATCTGTTTTGCGGATCTTGTGTAAAACTCACGAGATCTTTTGCCTGATAGGCCAACGCAATGATCGTGAATATTGCCAATCCAAAAAGAAAATATCCCAAAGGTTGTCTTTGCGCAACCAAATTAAATGTAGCTGCTGCGTAAATAATCATGGTCAGACAGCCGCCACATCCCCAGGCTGCATCGCTCATAGAATTTTTGCGCGGGCTTGAATCCATATTGTTTTTTTTCCTGAATCATAAATCACCTTATATCGTAATAAAACCAAACAAACAATTGCGATTATAACACAATAATTTTGAAAGTCAAGGTATATCATGAGTACTCAGGCAATTCAGGCCGGAGAGGCCTTCATTCAGAGCTAAATTGCCATGATGAGATTCTTCCCAAAAACAGTCTGAAAGGATCTGGTGCCGCCGCCATTTTAACTATCTTCGCTGCTCTGTTACCGGATGAACCACAATTTTGTCTTTTTTTGAAATTTTTTGAAATTTTTATTGACGAACAGAAATTTCGGAATATACTGGAATAGTGAAATTTTGAATCGTGTAGTTTTCTCCTTTTGAGGTGAAGAAATGAAAATCCAAAATCGTGTTTCGCTGAATGTTTTGCTGGGATCTATCTTGGTCGCGTCGTTTTCAGGAACGGCGGTGCCTGTTTCGGCCGCGTCGCTGACTTGGGACGGGAGTGACGGAAGCTGGACGAGTGCGGGAAATTGGCTCGTTGATGGGACCACCCCCTCCGCAAGTGCGCCGGCAAACGGAGATGCCGTCACGATCAATGCCGGGACCGTCACCAGCTCCGCGACTCTTGGATTCCGGAATATGACGGTCAATTTGAATGGGGGGACCTTTAACGAGGCATGGCATGACATCCATCTTTACGGCGGGACCGTCATGAATCAGACGGGCGGAACGCTGCACTATTCCAAAGATTCCAACGACCGGTGGCTGAATATCGGCGAGACTCCCGGCGATGCCGTCGCGGTCTACAATTTCTCGGGCGGTGTGATCTCCAACCTCAACTATCTCTGCGTCGGACGCCGCGGGCCCGGTCAGATGAACATTACCGGCACAGCTTCCGCGACGGTCGGAAACCTGATCCTCGGATACGCCCCGCTGAAATCCGGAGATTCTACCCTCACCATCGACGGCGGGTCGCTTACTGTCACCGGCCCGGCTCGGCTCGGCGGCGACAATACGGGGGAACAGGGAAATTATCTCGGTACCAGCTCCATGCTGCTGAGATCCGGGACTTTCACCGCGAACAGCGATGTCTACGTCGGAAAAACGGGGAACTTTACGTCGGTGCAGAAAACGCTCATCGACGTCTCCGGCGGAACGTGGACCAGTGCTGGAAAAGTCTATCTCGGCGTTGGCGGAAACACGACGGCGAGCGACAAAAATCTCATCGACTTCAACATCTCCGGCGGGACCGCTGATTTCAAAAACGAAGTCCACATCGGTTCCGCGGCTGGAACCACGGCCGTCATGCACCTGTCGGGAGGAACTTCCAATTTCGCAAAACCGGTTCTGATCTCCACCGCGAACGGTGCGAACGGCACGCTGAAAATCTCCGGAGGAACGAATACGTTCAGCGATAAGATCTACGTCGGATACATTGAGGAAGGCACGCACACCGGAACCGGCACGCTGGAGATCGCGGGAGATGCTGCGTTCAGCAATGAGATCCTCGTCGGTTACGGCGCGGCCGGAAATCTGAAACTTACGGCCGGAAATATTGATTTCAATAAAACGGACGTTGCTTTGAATATCGGTATGCGCGGCGCGGGCGGTAAAATGGAAATCTCCGGGACGGCTGACGTTTACGTCGGCGGTTCGGATCTCCACATTGGAAACGGAGCCGTCGGCCAGCTGCTTCAGAGCGGCGGAAAACTCACGACCCGCAGCTGGCTCAACATCGGTGAAGGAAGTATGGGAACCTACGACATGACCGGCGGTCAGCTCGTCCCCGGTCACTACCTGGTCATCGGACGCCGAAGCAAGGGGGTCATGAACGTTTCCGGGACGGCGGACGTCGATGCAAAAGACGTCTACGTCGGCTACTTCTCCGACAAATCGGACGGTTCCGAGCTTAATATTTCGGGCGGAACGTTCGACGGGCATGCGCTTTACGTCGGAAATCAGCCCCATCACGGTCTCGATTCCGCGAAGATCGGCACGGGGACCGTTAATGTTTCTGGGGGCACAGTTAATTTCGTGAATCAATCCTTCATCGGACACCGCGGTCAGAATACCCGCGGCGGGATCGGTATCCTGAATGTCTCCGACTCCGGAAACATCACGTTCGGAAAGGCGAGCTACGCAAGCGGCAGCGACATGGTCGCGCTGAATGTCGGCTACGGCGAGAAATCGACCGGCACGATCAACGTTTCCGGCGGAAACATGAAAGTCACCGGCCACGCGTACATCGCGAACTGGCGCGGGACGGCAAACGTAAACGTCAGCGGCGGAAAACTCGATTTCGCACACGAAACGTTCCTTGGACAGGGCGGTGAAAGCACGACCCGCATGAACGTCACCGGCGGCGAGACCGTTTTTCAGAAGATCGTACGCTCCGGCTACGGCGATAAATCGGACGTCGAGCTGAACGTTTCCGGCGGAACGGTCCGATTCAACGGCCGCGTGGAAATGGGATGGAATCAAGGAAGCAGCGACTCCATCACGATCACCGGCGGTACGGTCTACGGACCCAATGCCGACTTTATTCTCGGCGCGGGAGGAGGAGTCACCACGATGTCTGTCGGCGGGAACGGGACATACAGCCAGAACGGGAAAGGCAATTTCATCGTCAATGCTGCGTCGAATAACGGCGAGACCGGGACGCTCCTTGAGCTGAAAGAAAACGGTACGATCGACACGCTCTGGTTCTCGCTTGGGCAGAATCTGGTCGGCGATTCCCCATGCAATACATTCAACATGACCGGCGGGACGCTTAAGATCGGAGGCGGAAACTTCCGGATCGGTTACCGTGCGCACTCGACGGTCAACGTCTGGGACGGCGACATTACGGTCGGCGGAGATATGCGCGTCGCGTTCCAGGATGACGGAAACAGCGGTGCGGCTCACCCGGCCGGCGCGGACGTGAATATTTATGGCTCCGGATCCACGTGGAGCATCGGAAGAGACCTGGACTGGAAATCGACCGGAAACGTGAACTTCATTGCCGACGGACTTAAACTGAACGCTGACGGTTCACTCGTTCCTGCGGTCTCGACGGTTCGGGCAAACGGCATCGGGCGGATCCTGAGTTCCGTTACGGTCGATACGTCGAAGTACTTTTACGACGGCGCGGCGTTCATGGGGGACGTCCCGAACAATACGGTCGTCTCCACTACGGGAACGCTGACCTGGGACCCCGCGTCTCTCACGACGGTCGGCGAGTACTGGGATCTCCAGGTGAATGGCAACACGGCAGAGTTGGTCTTCAATGAAGAACTGGCTGCCGAAGCGCTCGTCGCGGACGGACTGGCGACTGCGAAAGGAAATATCGGTGAATCCGGCTGGGTCACCATCAGCGGAACGCCGAATTCCGACTTCACGCTCCTTCTTCATGCCTCCGGAGAAGGGGACCTAGACGAACTGGCGGAGTACCTCACCCTTCAGATGGCCGAGGCTAATTCCGGGATCACGGCAGAGCATCGGGGAGAATTCATCGCGTTCACGAACCTGACGCTCGACGACGACGGACTGAGTTTCATGAACTACGACCTCTCAGCTTTTAACGCACAGAACGGCTCAAGCCTTACGTTCAACAATCTGCCGGAGCCGGGAACGTGGATCCTGCTGCTTTCCGGAACGCTTTTCCTTTTCTGGAGAAGAGCGCGTGCCGCATAGTTTCGGAAAGCGATCAGAAGTCGTTCGGCAGAAATGTGCCGTTCATAGTGAAAAAAGCGCGTTCTTGAGTGACTTGGCGATAGTGTCAAGTCACTCTTGCACGTAAAACATACACCGAACATGCGCCAAACACAAAAAGGCGCGATCACACTTTCCCCCCTTTACTTTCCCCATTCCTTTTTTTCATGGGAGTTTCATTATGCGACGATCTAAATGGATAGTCTAGGATCCCTCGATCCTTTTTTTGCTGGCATTCCAGCTCCTTTTATGTTTTGCTGTCTCAGCTTTCAGCACGTCTGTTTGGGTGCAAAATACGGACTTCCCGCCATTTCCGCGAGTTGAAACCGACGCGAATTACCTTCCGACCGACTCGAAGCTGAATTGCGTTCAGGACTCAACGCTGGAAGAAATGCGCGCGGAATTTTCCGACCCCGGCGTGGATCACGCTCCGGCACCGCTTTGGGTCTGGAATGATCTTCTGACGGAAGAGCAGATCCGCTCCACGCTGCGCGACCTGGCGGGACAGGGAGTCCTTCAGGCTTACGTGCATCCGCGTCCCGGACTGGCGACACCGTATCTTTCGGACGACTGGTTCAGACTCTGGGAGGCCGCGCTGGATGAAGCACGTAAACTCGGCATGAAGATCTGGATCTACGATGAAAACTCCTACCCCTCCGGTTTCGCAGGAGGTCTGGTTCCCGAACGCTGGCCGCAATCGCAGGGAACGGGGTTGGACATCGGATTTTTCGACACGCTGACCGACGCAAACGGAAACTGGACGGTCGGTGATTCCGTCCAGTACGTCATCGAAGAACTTGCCGACGGCACGTGAGTGGACCGAACGGCAGAGATCCTTCGGTTTCCCGACCGGAGGATTTTTTTGCCGCATTCCGTATCACCTCCCCTCTGACGAAGCCGAAACACGAACCTCCACTCTCTTAAACCGCCATCCAACCAAAAAACATGCGTCAAATCCGCCACATTCAGTACATTCTCTAAAATTTCCGAGCAAAAATTAAAAATTTCCCAATTTTCTGATTGACATTTCAGAATTTCTGTATATCATATCTAGATTAGATAAAATGAAAGTTTCCAATAATGTGAACTGAAAAGGATATTTTATGCGTATTCGTTCATTGTTGACCGCTCTGGCTTCGGCCGCAGCTCTGTGCGCTCCGGCAAAGGCGGAGCTGATCTCGGCGGAAAGGGTACTCTCCCTGCAAACAGACGGGGGAAAGAGCATCGACGACAGCTACAAAAACAACAATGCCAGCGACGGCAATCCAAATTCGACCTGGTGTACGCTGAATCCGAACGGTGGAAACAACTACTATCTCAACGGTACCGTAAACCCGATCATGGTGTTCGACCTGGGAACGAATCAGATACTGGATGCGTTTTCCATCTGGGGTTATCCGTTCGGCGGAAACTCCGTGCAGAAATTCACGCTTTCGTTTTACGACGGCTCTCAGGGATTCGACGGTACGCCGATCGCGGTGCAGGACGTGACGCTCGACACGTACACCAAAGACGCGACGAACATCGTACTGACCGCTCCGGTCTCGGCACAGTACGTGAAGATGGAAATGACGGGGAACTTCGGTCAGACCACCAACCTTGGCGGCGGCGACCGCGTTGGGGTCGCTGAGATCCAGTTCAACCGCACGAATACGATCGAAACATACACGCCTTCGTCCGCTACCGCGAACAATGCGATCGGCAGTATGCCGGCGACCAACCTTTTGGACGGGAACACATCTACCCAATGGTGCACAGACTGGGCACAGGGCGGGAATATTCGGGATTACTATCATGACGGCAAATATGCGGATCCGGAACTGACGTTTACGTTCAGCGAAGCGAAAAACCTTTCCAGCATCACCGTCACGCCTTACACCGCAGCCGGCAACACGGGGAAGGATTTCAATCTGAAATTCTACGATGCGGCAGGAAACCAGATCGCGGTGGAAGATGAGTCGCTCTACTCCTTCAAAATGACCGCGTACAAACAGAGCGCCCCGTCTCTGTTTACGTTCCCGGAAGTGAAAGGCGCGTCAAAAGTCGTCATGACGATCACGGACAACTTCAGAGGTGACTATCTCCAGAATGGCGGCGACTATAATAATAACGGCACGTTCGACGACGACGGCGGCGACCGCGTCGGGCTTTCGGAAGTTTCTTTCGGAAATCATCCTTACGCAGGCGGTCCGACCTGGCAGACGAGCTACAATACGCCGATGGAAGGGATGGATGTCATTCGTCCGAGTGCGGTTTCCATCAATCATCCGTCTGGAAATTCGCCGGATTGGCTCATTGATGGGAGCGGCTATTCTCCCGGAGGAGCGTGGTATTCGGATGCAAACGGCAGCGATTTCTTTGAGACGGACACGACCAAAACAACGCCGGTCCTGACGTTCACGAATGACGAACTGGAACTGGTCGATGGTTTCCTTTACTTCGGATACCGCTCCACGAATAACGGAAACGTCATGACGGCATTCACGCTTTCGCTTTACGACGGCGATGAACTCGTTCTTTCCGATTACTATCGCGTCGATACCGCAATGTCATTGAATGACTATGCCAGTTTCATGTTTGATGATTCGGTCGCTTTCGACAAAGCGGTCCTGATCCCGCTGGATAATGCCTTCGAGTATTTCAACTGGGCAGGAGCCGGCGGCAATATGGTCGGATTTGCGGAACTTGCGTTCTATCAGGATCCGGCAAAGGTTCCAGAACCTGCGGCGTGGGTGCTGTTGCTCACCGGAGCATTCGGTCTCCTGACGCTCCGGAATCGGAAACGGACACAGAAAGCGTAAGGGACACATTCATTCAAAAGACGGCGCACAATGAGGCGCCGTTTTTTTGTTTTTCTTTCTAAAATCGTTCTTTTCTCATAAAAAATACTCCAGGAGTTCCTTGAAAAAATCTCCGTCATCGTATAAAATAGAGTCAAACACTATTTTCAACAGACGCAGGTCCAGCTGCTTCCGCCATGGAATGCTGGATCTGTTTCCCACCTTGCCTTTTAGCGGAGTCCCCCAATTATGCGAAGATTTCCACACATACCCCACGGTCTGACCGTTCTTTTTCTGCTGGCTTTCGGCATTTCCTTCCTGCCGCAGCCGGCATCGGCTCAAAATACTGAATTCCCTCCATTTCCGAAAGTCGAAACCGATGCGGACTATCTTCCGACCAACTCCAAACTGAATGGAGTCCAGGATTCGACGCTGGAAGAGATCCGTACCGACTTTGCCGCACCGGGTGTGGACTACGCTCCGGCACCGCTTTGGGTCTGGAATGACCTTCTGACGGAAGAGCAGATCCGCTCCACACTGCGCGACCTGGCGGGACAGGGAGTCCTTCAGGCGTACGTCCATCCGCGTCCCGGACTGGCGACACCGTATCTTTCGGACGACTGGTTCAGACTCTGGGAGGCCGCGCTGGATGAAGCACGCAAACTCGGCATGAAGATCTGGATCTACGATGAAAACTCCTACCCCTCCGGTTTCGCAGGAGGTCTGGTTCCTGAACGCTGGCCGCAATCGCAGGGGACGGGGTTGGACATCGGATTTTTCGACACGCTGACCGACGCAAACGGAAACTGGACGGCCGGTGATTCCGTCCAGTACGTCATCGAAGAACTTGCCGACGGCACGTGCGTGGACCGAACGGCAGAGATCCTTGGTGCAAAAAATGCCGGAAACGCGATCCCGGGGAAATCTCCGAACGGTGTGCGCTGGGTCATTGGACGGACCCGCTATGCCGGTGCTTCGCAGTGGTACGGCGGAAAGACCTACGTGAATCTCCTGATGAACGGCGTCGCGGACGCATTTTTGACCTGCACGCACGAAGAATACCGAAAGCGGCTCGGGCACGAATTCGGCAAGCTGATCCCCGGAGCGTTCACCGACGAACCGCACATCGCGCCGGCGGGTCAGTTCACTTGGGTCGACGATTTCCCGCAGGAATTCGAAAAACGCCGCGGTTACTCGCTCCTCCCGCATCTTGGTTCCCTTGCAGCTCCGGTCGGAAACTGGAAGAAAGTCCGCTTCGACTACTACCGTACGGCCCAGGAACTCCTCATCGACCGTTGGCACAAACGGCTTGCGGCGTACTGCGAGAAAAATGGTCTCCAGTACTGCGGACACGACTGGGAACACGAATGGCCCCGAGCGCACCGGACGCCGGACAGTATGGCGACGGCATTCTGGCGTCAGCGTCCGACGATCGACCTTCTGATGAACCAGTTCGGACGCGGAACGAACTCGCAGTTCGGAAATGTGCGCTCTGTCCGTGAACTGATCTCCGCAGCGCATCAGGCAGGCCGAAGCAAAACGCTCTCGGAAAACTACGGTGCGGGCGGTTTCGATATTCGCTTTGAGGATCTGAAACGGCTCGGCGACTGGTCGTACGCGCTCGGCGTGAACATGACGGATGAACATCTCTCGTACATCACGATCCGCGGTGCCCGAAAACACGACCATCCGCAGACTTTCTCGTACCATTCCGCGTGGTTTGAGCAGTACGGACGGCTGGCAAATTACTGGACGCGCCTTTCGTATCTCCTGACGCGCGGTGATTTGACCGACGAACGTTTTCTGCTCCTCGAACCGACGTCCACCTCATGGTTCTACCAGAAAGACGCGGGAAATGAATCCGGCAAATTCGGCAGGATCGGCAATGAATTCGCGGATCTGCTCAATCGTCTGGAAGCGGAGCAGGCAGACTACGATCTCGGGTCGGAAGACATCATCTGGCGCGTCGGCTCGGTGAAAAACGGCAAATTCACCGTCGGAGCCGCCTCGTACTCCACCGTCGTTCTGCCGGCGAATCTGGAAACGCTTTACCCCGAAACACTCGTGCTTCTCGCGGACTTCGCGGCGCAGGGAGGACGGATCGTTTCGCTTGGCGCGGACCTTCAGAGTGTCGGCGGCGCGGCGAAAAACGCACTTTCGGAAGACCTCAAGGCAAAATTTGACGCCGTGACGCAAAAAATCGTGACGCTGACGGTCGAAGAACTCGCAGCAGAGGCTCGAAACGCGGCTTCCGTAAGCGTTCTGGCCAAAACGAATGCGGAAAACGTTTTCCACCTGACGCGCCAGACGAAAGATTCCCGCATCGTCTTCATTTGCTGCATCGACATGCAGAACTCCGCCTCGGTGAAACTCAACCGCCAAAACGGTTGGGAAAACGCCGGGATCGAGATCTTTGATCCGACGACGGGAGAAAGAAAACCGGCAGAAGGCGACGAATTCGAGCTCTCGCCGTGCGGCTCGCTGGCTCTCGTGATCTCGCACAAGATCAAGACTCCGGAAACCGGAACACAGAACACAAAACCGGCACCCCAGCTTCTCGATCCATGGCAGTTTGCCGACTCGATCTCCGTGAAGCCTCTGGAAGAAAACGTGCTTGCGCTGGACTACCTGACGCTGAAAGCCGGCGGTGAAACGATCCAAAACGAGTACTTTTACCGCGCGAACGCCAAACTCTGGCAGAAGCACGGTTTCGCAAAATCGCCGTGGGACAATGGGGTCCAGCTCCGCGACACGCTCCTGAAGCACCAGTTCGCGGAAAATTCCGGTTTCGAGGTCACGTACCAGTTCACCAAATCGGACGCAAAGATCGACGATCTGCGTCTCGTGATCGAAGATCCGAAAGATTTCCGGGTCGAGTGCAACGGAACGCCCGTGGACCGGATCCCCTGCGCGTGGAAGTTTGACCGTTCGTTCGGCGTTTACGATATTTCGGCGGCTGCGCGCGAAGGCGTAAATGAGATCAAACTCATCGCCCCGAAAATGACGGTCTTCTGTGAGCTTGCGAATGCATGGATCCTCGGAAACTTCACGCTGGAACCGGCAGAATGCGGCTTCCGGATCGTCGCGCCCAAGGGACTGGCATTCCAGAAGAAGGCGATGCAGGAAGAGATCCATCCGAATGCCTCCAATGGTCGGGAAGGCGTTTCGTGGCTCTCCTCCGGCGTGGGATTCGGAGCGGAGAAAGACGACTACGCGCCGAAACTTACCTTTAAATTCCCGACGGCTCAGAAGATCGACGGGATCCGCGTCTGGAACTACTGCGAGCAAAATCTGGCGAAACGCGGGATCCGTACCGCCACGCTCAGCGGAGTTGGTGAACTGGAATTCCGCCTTGGCGACGGGACGGCCCAGACCATCCTCTTTGAGAAACCGGTCCAGCTTGCGGCAGAGCAGGCTTTGGAACTATGCGTAAACTCCAACTGGAACGGACTCACGTACCCGCTTCCGAACGATTTCCCGAAAAGCACGAAACCTGAGATCGACAATGGGTTCGTCGGGCTGGCTGAGATCGAATTCCTGACGAAAGACGCGTCCGGGAAACTCGTTCCGATTGCCGCGCCGAGCGTTCAGGCTTCGAGTGAGCTGGTCTTCCAAAGTCACGACCGCCGTGCGGTTTACGCCGTCAATGGTATGGGACAGATGGAACAGCAATTCGGCTGGGCCGCGCAGGGGTGGCCGTTCTACTCCGGCGCAGTGGATTACTCGTTTACCGTTTCGGAGTCAGATTTCGCGAAAGACCAGCCGATCCACGCCGTCCTTCCGGGCCTCCGCGAGACGTGGAACGGAGCCGTCGCAGCGGTTCTTGTCCAGGGAAAACAGGTCGGCACGATCGCCTGCCATGGCGAGTCAGTCGATCTGACGCAGGCACTCCAAAATGCCTTCGAGCTAAGCCGGTGGTTCAGCTCCCTGCGGCCCGCCAAAGGAATCGCGACCGTGACGTTCCGGATCTACGGCACGCCGAAAAACCTCTTTGGTCCCCACCATGTCGGACCGCACCGCGGAAGTGCGTGGCCGGGAAGTTTCCATCGTGCTCCCGCCGTTCAGCCTGCGGGGCAGAGTTACGATTTCATTGAGTACGGTCTCTTTGCCTTCTGATGGTAAGATCCGGTAACTCGGTAAATTCATAACGCAGCTGACTGTCCCCGGCGCAGTATTTAGCGTTGACCATCCCATTCGGCGAAGAATTCGTCGAGGAACTGCTCCATGAAGCGGTGGCGGTGTTTGGCGAGGCGCCGGGCGGTCGGTGTGTTCATCATTTCACGGAGAAGGAGAAGTTTTTCGTAGAAATGATTGATCGTGGACCCCTGATTTTTTGCGTACTGCTCGGCATCCATTCCGATTTTGGGAGGCTCTGCCGGGTCGTACATGGGGCGGTTTCTTGAGCCTCCGAAAGCAAAAGCGCGTCCTATCCCGATCGCACCCACCGCGTCGAGCCGATCGGCATCCTGCACGACCTGCCCTTCGAGCGTCGAGGGCGTCTGCGTGTCGGTCCCTTTGAAGGAAATTTCGGAAATGATGCGGCAGATCGTTTGGATCTCATCTTCGCCGAGTCCGTTTTCGCGCAGAAACCGTTCCGCGCGCTCAAACTGACCGAACGAACCTCCGAAGAGTTTGGGATCATCGACATCGTGCAAAAGAGCCGCGAGCTGCACGGTCCGCAGGTCGGCATTTTCCGCCTTTCCGATCGTCTGCGCGAGCTGAAAAACGCGGTACGTATGCGCAAAATCGTGCCCGCTGAAATCATTCTGAAACGACTCCCGCGCAAACTCCAGTGCTGATTCTATGATTGGCTGATTTTCCATGTTTTTCTCCGTTAAGGATTGGACAGTTTCGTGAAAGCCTGGATCCTGATCAACGGAGATTTTACCACAAAAAACTCAGAATGAGAACATGAGATTCCACAAAAAAACACGAATTTCACGAAATTTTGAAGTTTTCTTTCGTGAAATTCATGTCTGGAACCATTCATTCCATTTCTATTTACTCTTCCCGGACATAAGGGGCGGAGCGGAGGATCTGGACGGTCTTCACGCTCACGGTAATGACCGAGAGGAGAAGTTTCAGAATGTACTGCGGGTCCGCGCTGTACTCGTTCGGGTCGTTGAGGATGCCGCTGTCCTTGTCCTTGACGACTCGGTAGCGGTCCATGACCCACTCGATCGCCGATTTGCCGTTGACGACGTATTCGTACGCGATTTGCGGAATGTTGCGGACGGCAATGTGCGGATTGACGATGATCGTGTCTTTCAGCTCTTTATTCAGGAAGAACATTTTCTCGACACGGAAATTATCGCCCCGGATGTCCACGAAAATTTCCGAAAGCGGGGCCTGCGTCTCGTAATTGAGATGAAGGTCGGCAAGCTGACGGCCGGCTTTGGAATACGCCCAGAATTCACTCCGCCCGACAAGCGGGAGACGCGGAAGCATCTTTTTCAGGTCCGCCGCGAACTTCGTCCGGTAATTCGAGTCGTGAAGGTAGCCGTAGACAAAGTAGAAAATGTCCTCTTTCCCGATACCCGGATCCATGCAGTGCGCGCGGAATCGCTCCAAAATACCATCCGTCACGCCGTCATGACGAATGTACCCGCCCTCCGACTCGGAGAACATATTCGCCTGCTCGGATGAGGATTTTTCGTACCAGTAAAGAGGGAAACATTGGGAAGATTCCATTAAGTGGAGATCTGGTATTGTATTCGTAATTAGACATGAAAAATCTTTTCTAGCCCCGGGGGCCTCCACACAAATCACCAAATTCTTATGCTCCGGCGTGGGGAAGTGCTTAAAGTTTTGGCCAGGACGATGAATCATCCGATCTCCGTGATACAAAAACTCTTTGCTAAATGGCCGATAGAGTAAGACTGCGACTTTATCTGGTTCATATTGGGCTTTTATGAATCGTTTAAGATAGCTTTCGAGACTGCTGGACCAGCTGATTTTAGTCGAATCATCACATAGTTTCATCTCTTGTTTGGCAGCTGTGGCTTTTTGGTATTCATCTACCTGTTCATTGTAGAAGCTGACCATCCTATTCATATTTTCAAGAAGGTGTTTTGGGGAAAAATTGTAGACCCACGCATCACGGCCTGTTTCAAATCCTCTCGAATAAATAGGTTCGAATATTGTGCGAGAATCTTCCTTCCTTGTTCCCTAATTCAATAAAGGACTCGAATTCCGTGCTTCTCTGGTCGAGCCAGTCGCCTTCGGCGTTGGGGGTGATGGTCTGGAAGGAGATACCGGAAATATCGCGGAATTCGCGGATGATGCGGAGTTTATCCTCACGTTTCAGGTAGTCGCCAATGTCATGATAGAAGATGCCACACGGTTTTCCGGTATTGCGGGGATTCTTGACCAGAATCGTGACGGCAATTGGATCACGGGTACCATCCTTAAAAACGTTGTCTGCTTCTTTGCGTCGGAGCTCATCGGAGAGATGGGCGTTTCCCCGCAGATTAAAAACGTAAACGTTCGTGAACTCATTCGCGAAGCATTTCCGTAGGCCATCCTGGGAGTTGCCGTCGAGCCAACCGCCGTTGGTGACGAACCCGATGACGCCGCTTTCACCGATACGGTCGGAAGCCCATCGGAAGGCCTTGATGTAGGAATTGTAGAGACTGTTTTTGTTCGTCGCCGTCGTTTGTGCAGCATACGTATTTGCAACTCGTGCATCGAGAATCGGGTATTTCTGATTCTGGTTATTGTCGTTCGCGGAACCCTGTCCGACGGAGTAGGGGGGATTTCCGAGGATGACCTGAATGGTTTGTCTTCTCTGCCGGATGATGCGCTTGTCGTTCTCGACGTGTTCCACATCGTCTTCTCCGATGACGTTTTGCGGGAAGGAGAAGGCGTTGGAGTCCGGCGCGCTTCCCGTTCCGACGGTGCCTTTCGAGGGATCGTTCGGATCGTAAGTGTCTCCGGAGTTCATGTCGTTGAAGCGGATCTTATTGATCTCGATCTTGAGCCGTTCGTCGTGAGAGCGCAGTGCCTGAAGTACCTCCCACACGACCTTGAATCTCTCGTTTTTGTTCAGGATCGTTTCCGGGTCCGCGTATTCCGGGATGGCGATCGGAAGGATAATGTAGCCGAAATTCTTTCCTGGCGCATTGCGCATGACGCGTCCGACGGACTGTATGATGTCCACTTTGGAGTTTCTTGGCGAAAGAAACAGAACAGCATCCAGTGCCGGAACGTCCACGCCCTCGGAAAGACAGCGCACGTTCGTGAGGATGCGGCAGGTCTCTTCTTCCGGTTCCGCAGCGAGCCAGTCGAGTTTCTTCTTTCTTTCGTTTGCTGTGTTAGTGCCGTCCACGTGCTCCAGGTTCATTTGGAGACGGGGTTCGGAGAAAGAGGGATCCACCGCGCGCTTTTTGTTCTGGAGTTCCTCCACGAATTCGGACACGGAGCGGAAAAGGTCGGTCACGATGTTTTTGGAAATGTTGATCGACTGCGCGAACGCGACCGCTCGGCGCATGGGAGCCGGATCCGCGCTGAAATCAAAGGAAGTCTTTCCCTGCGCATCGATCGAACCCGCCTGTTTCGCCAGCCCCTGCCAGCAGCCGATGACTTTCGCGAAGTCGGAAAGGATCACCTCGTCGATCTCGTCATCGTCGGCTTTTTTCAATTTCGGGTAAGTTTTCCGGTAGGTCGTGCGCGTTTCGTCGGTGATCTGCTTGCGGTATTCATTCGCAAGCGACTCGCGGACCGTGAGAATGACGACTTTGTAGTCGGCAAGCAGCCCCTGGTTCACAGCATCGCCAAACTTGAGCATATGGAAAACCGGTCCGTAAATGCTCTCGTCATCCATCGACGCGATGACGACCGCGCCGTCTGTCTGGTCTTTCGCGGATTTTTGGGCTTTTTCTCCGTAAACGCGCGGTGTCGCCGTCATGTAGAGGCGCTTTTTCCCCGCGACGTTCGCGTTGTTATGGACACGCATGAAGGCCGAGACGTCGTCCGTTTCCGCCAAAGCCGCGCCTGTGGTTCGGTGTGCTTCGTCGCAGATGATCAGGTCAAATTCGGGGAATCCCTTTTTCTGCGCGTCGGAAACCGCCTGAATGGACTGGTAGGTTGAGAAAACGACGGTGAACCCTTCTTTTTTCGCTCGGAGACGCTCCCAACGCTTCATGATCGCGTCCGGATCAGTCGAGGCCGGCTGCGCCAGGTCGGAGACGGAAAGGTCGGAGTGGTCTTCCGCATTCTTGAGGGCTTTTTTTCTTCGTGCGTCCTGTTCATTGATCGCGGTGTCGGAGCAGACGAGAACAGGACGGATCGTGCGTTTCGCGTCGATGCTCCACGCGCAGAGCGTTTGGCCCAAAAGTGAGAGCGACGGGACGAGGTAGAGCATGACGCCGCCGTCCGGAACGATGCCCTCGGCAATTCGGAGCGAAGTGAAGGTTTTTCCCGTGCCGCAGGCCATGATGAGCTTTCCGCGTTCGCAGGTCTCAAAGCCGTTCAGTACGTCATTGAAAGCGTTCTGCTGGTGCGGACGAAGTTCCTTCGGCGCGATTCGGGCATCCTCCGCACTACCGGAAACCTGTTCGGTGAACTGATCCCAGAAAATGTCCCAGTTGATCCCGCTGAGGTCGAACTGCTTGGCGGAAATGAAATTTGCGGGGATCGTCTGTGCGTTCATAGTCTGGTACGCATTTTGACCGATCTCGCAGGTCGCGACGACGTACCGTGCGGAAAACGTGCGCGTTTTTCCCTCCTCGTCCGTGAAATTGACCGCCAAGGCCGAGAGGAAGGAGTCAATATCGTGTTTGCTGACTTTAGAGGCTGGATCAAAGAATTTACACTGAAACGCCCAGTACTCTCCGGATTCCGTGAGGGCAACGAGGTCGATGCCCGTGTCGTGCTGTTCTTGATTCAGCGGCCAGTCGCTCCATCGCCAAATCTCTTTGAATTTGCCGCAAATTCGCGTTGCGCGAAGGTACTACATGACAAAATGTTCAAAAAGCGCGCCCTTGTCGGCTGTGTTCGCAGCCAGTTCCTGCAGTTTTTTTAGGATGTCGGTGATTTTCATTTTTATGTCCTTTCATATGTTGGGAACCGTGTATTCATTCTCAAAGCGTCATTTCGGCACGGCGGATGATCTGGTCCTGGTACGGTCGGTCAAGTTCCACGAAGTACCCGCTCCAGCCCCACACGCGGACGATGAGCTGACGGTACTGCTCCGGGTTTGCCTGTGCGTCAAGAAGCTGTTCCCGGTTGATCGTGTTGATCTGGAGCTGATGCCCGCCGCGGTCAATGAAGAGCTTCACGAGCTGAGCGGCTTTCTGGATCCCGTCCTCGTGCCGGAAGACGCTGTCGTGTAGCTCGATCGTGAGCGGACCGCCGTTGATCACGCGCGAAAGATCCGGTTTCGTGAATGACTTGATCACCGAGACCGGACCGGCGATCTGAACATCCAGACTCGGAGCGTAATTCGCCGGGAACGGTGTTTTGGCGAGCCGTCCGTCCGGGGTGGCGGGGAGTTCATCCGCGTGCCAGAGATAGTACATCGCGGAGCCAGTCCCCGCGCGGTAGATCCCGCCCCGGCAGTTGATCCGATTTTCCCAGGAGTCGGCGAAATCGTTCAGCAGACGGACGGCGATCTCGTCTACTTCGTCCACGTCGTTTCCGAATTTCGGGAATTCGTGACGCACTTTCGCAAGAAGGGACTCTTCGCCCTCGAAATCTTTATCCACGATCGCCGTCAGCTGGTCCAGCGTGTACGTTTTTTCTTCGAAAACGAGCCGTCTGATCGACTCGAGCGAATCGACCGCCGGTGCGAGTCCGGTCCCGTGGATGCCGAAGTTGTTGTACTTCGCGCCCCAGCAGATGTCGAGACCCTTTTCGATCCGTCCGCGGCAGAGCATGGAGAGGAAGGGACAGGGGAGCATATCGACCCGGTCCGCCGCTGCGGCGAGCATGTCTGCTTGTGCGAAAAGTTCCTCGCGGACTGCCGTCATGAAGGCCTCAAACGAGTTGGACGCGCGCCCCGCATCGCTGCGCATGGCCGTGTTGACGACGCTGGGGAATGAGACTGCCGCAAGGTTCGGAATGTCCATCGCGATGCCGGGAATGATGAACTCCCAGCACGCTGCGACGGCGTAATCGCGCGCATCTTCCAGAGAGTAACCGAGCCGAACGAGTCCCGGAATAACGACGTCGTCGTTCGCGTACTGCGGGAAGCCGATCCCCTGTTTCGTGAGTTCTGCCGCCTTTTCGAGAAGCAGCATCGACGTATTTTTTGAGACGCGGAGGTTGATTTTCGGGTCGATGAGCTTCAGGTCGCACGATGCTTCCAGACAGAGAGCCGTCAGGACGTTCACGGCATCGTTTCCCTCGCGGTCACACCCGCCGAGCATCATGCTCTGTCCGTTGTCGCCCTGCTGGACGCCGACGTAAAGGTCACTGTCGCGGTTGAACGTGAGGAAGAATTCCTCGAGCAGATCCAGTGCCGTTTCGCGCGTAAGGATCCCTTTGTGCAGGTCCGCGATCAGGTACGGGTACATGTACTGGTCGAATCGCCCAAGTCCATTATGGTACGCGCCTTCGCACCAGAGCGTGAAGTGAAGGATCCGCAGGAACTGGAGCGCCTCGTGGAAATTCCGGGCCGGTTTTCGCGGAATGTTGGAGAGCATGGAGACGATCTCGATCCTTCCCTGCTTCATCGCTTCCGCAGCGTAGGCATCTACGAGCTGGAGGACCGCATCGATCCCGCTGATGACGGCATCGAGAAATTCGACTGCTCCGTAATCCTTCTCCGCCAGCGCACGTTCACGCCGTTCGACCGCCTCGGCACGTTTGGCGTCAAGACCCGCGGAAAGGACGTCTTCGTAATTCGGACTCAGATTGAACACGACCCCTTTTTCGTGAAAGTACGCTTCCTTGCGCAGACGTTCCATCACGTCGTCCGGGTACCGTTCCGGAAGATTCGCACAGGTGCGCGTGAAAACGATCCGTTCATTCGGCAGGAAAACCGGATTTTTCGCTTCTTCGGCAAGCACCGTTTTCAGGATGACGGCCGCCTGATTGTCGCGGTCGATGCTCCAGTGCGGAAGGATGGCCTCCCAGTCCACTTCGCGGCGGAACTGGAAATGTTTCTGGTCGAGAAGATACTGTTTCAGTTGAGCGATATGCGGGGTCATGGACCGATTCCTCCATTTGAGAGTGGTACTTATTCACTTTCTGTCCATTATATTTTATTTCCGGAGAATTGGAAGGGGGCGGGATGGGATTTTCGGAAGTTTTTCACAAAAACAGGACGGACAGTGTGCCGAAGCACGGTCTGCCCGCCCTGCAACGAGGTAAATCCTTAAAATTCAGCGAGTTTTATTTCTTCGCTTTGCGGTTCTTGCGCGCGACACCGAAGATGCCGAGTCCGCCGAGGACCAGAAGTGCCCAGGTCGTCGGTTCCGGAACCGTGTTGTCCATGATGTTGGCCGTCACGAACTGGAGGGACGCCGTGCCATTCTGGAAGCCGGAGAAGTCCCAGATGAAGGAGTCGGACGCCATGATCTCGAACGGGCTGTCAAGTTTCACGCTAACGTAGCCGGTTCCAACAACGGTTTCCAGTTTCGTTTCACCTTCGAGCCAAGTCGCGAACGCGTTCAAATCGATGTCTTTTCCGTCAACGATGAGGCTGAAATCCTTGACTTCCATCGACTTCGCGTCACCGAAATCGATCCCGACCAGCTTGCTATCCTGAAGTTTCGCGGAACCGTAGCTGTTGTCGTCCGCGGTGTTGAACTTCACGGCCGTTTTACCGTCCTCGCTGGCGTCGGTCATGAGACCGGGATTCCCGAGGTTCACCGGGCCTGCATTCACGCCGTTAACGAGGGTCACGGTATTTTCAGCATCAAGTGTACCGACCGTGAAACCGTTCAGACGGGCCGTGATCGTCGTTTCGGTAAGTGAATCCGGAGCGATCGTCGTGAAACCATGCCCGTTCGGATTGGAGAGAAAATGGATCGTCGAATCCTTTACCGTGAAGACGGCTTCACTTCCTTTGGGGAGCATATCGACATTTCCGTCGAAAGTTACGTCCGCATCGGTAAACGCGGCATCTCTCCAGAACGTAACGGACGTACCGTTCTGGAACGTAACGGCCGAATCGTTACCGACACAGAGATCCGTGAATCGATTCCAGGAATCGTATCCGAACGTGACCGTCGGCGCGCCATTCTGGTTTTCCTGGCCGATAGTGAGTTTTCCGTCGGTGTAGACACTGTTCTTCCGCTGCGGGGCGAAATCGATGCCGCCGCCGAAATAGTATTCGCCGCCGTCTTTGATCGTCACGTTTCCAAAATTGGCCCCAAAAATATCATTCGGTTTCCGGGAACCGCCGCAATAGTTTCCCTTAAAGATCGCGGCGGAATCCTCGCCTTCAAAATTCAGCTCCACGCTTCCTTTCATCAGGATCGCGCCGGCATTCGTTCCATTGTAGTCTTCCGCGCCGCCCTTGTTGTTCAGGAATGAGTTCGTTCCGGAGATCGTCAGGACCGTTTTGGTGTCAGAGTAACTGTCGTACTTGTTGGCAACGCAGATCGCACCGCCGCCTGCTTCGGAACCGTTTCCAATAAATGTATTCGTCCCGGAGATCGACCCGCCCTTTTGACCGATCCATAGCGCGCCGCCGTAACGGTAACTTGTCATGCTGCCGTCAGTCTTCAGATCACCGGCAGAATTGCCCTCAAAATACGTATTGACCAGGTTTACTTCAGGAGCGTACACCGCGCCGCCGCTATTGCCTGCCATATTGTTTTTGAAGACCGAGTCGGAAATCGTCACCGACGTTCCGGCATAGATCGCGCCGCCAGTTTTCACGGCATGGTTCCCGGTAAACGTGGTTCCGGAAACGTCGATCGTGGTTCCGGTAAAGAGCGCACCGCCATACTGACCGGCGTAGTTGCCGGAGACGGTACTGTCGGAGATCGCGATCGAGCCGTTGGAGCAGATCACGCCACCGTATTGGCCCGCGTGGTTCCCAGTAAACGTGCATTTGGAGAGGTCCGCCGATGTGTTGGCGAAAATGGCACCGCCATAATTGGAGGAATTGTCTTCGAAGGCCGTTCCGAAGATCTTCACGACCTCAGCCGCCATGACACTGCCCAAGTCACTGACGTGATTTCCGACGAAAGAGGCATTGGCACCATTGATGGTGACCGACCCTTCCGCCTGGAACAGTCCGCCCCAATCGGTATTTGCGCCCGTAAATTTAACGTTTTCGGCATTCAGGGTGATGGTCTCCCCCGCTCCGTTACAGAAAAGCACGCCGCTGCCGGCTGTGATCGTACGAATGTCGGCCGTATTCGAGCGGATCGTCAGCTTGCCATTCGGAAGAGCCAACTGTTTCGTCTCGGTCACGTTGGCATTCACACTGATGACGTCGTCGGCCTGAAGAGGATCAAAACCGGAAAATGTATCGGACTCAAACACTTCGGTTTCGCGAGTCAGAACGAGATCTTTCGTACTCTGGGCATTCACTTGGGCCGTAAGAGCCAACGCCATCAGTGCGGAGGCTGTGAGGGTGATCTTGCCGGTTTTGGCGAATGTTTCCAATGCACGGCGAAGTGTGTTCGTGTTTGTTTTCATGGTTTTACCTCATTTAATGAAACATTTGAAGATCCCGGATGTCTGACTTGTTTTCGTTTCACCAATCAAAATGGTAAAACGGAATACACCGGTACTGACGATAAAATCGAGAATTTTTGGGGATATTATGAAAAAAATTACCCATGTCATCAATCTCCCCCCCACCCCCCGCAAATTAACATGGCGGAAAAGTTTACTTTTTCGATAAAAAAACAGGACGGACAGTGTGCCGAAGCACGGTCTGCCCGCCCTGCCGAGGTAATATTCAGAAATCAGTGACGTTTATTTCTTCGCTTTGCGGTTTTTGCGCGCGATTCCGAAGATTCCCAGTCCGCCGAGGACCAGCAGTGCCCAGGTGGAGGGTTCCGGGACTGTACCGTAACCCGTGACATCGAGAATGATAGCACCGTCGACCGCGCGGATGTTGAACATTTTGATCCCCTCGATCTCTTCCACAAGATCCACGAAGACAAATTCAACACCGCTGAGGTCCGTCACCCCCTTAGCGTGCGTCATGAGCGTGTACGAGTTACGGCCGTCGAGATTAAACGTTTCGTCAAAAACGAGTTCCACAGTGGTTCCGTTCGCGAATTCGATCGAATTTTCCACGTCGATCGAGTCGAACACGAGCTTCGTCTCGCCGGAAGCGACCGGTTTTCCATCATCGCCGAGGACCGGTGTACGTTCCATTCCGAGGCTGTCGAGGGTGAGCGTCACTCCGTCTTTCACAGTCAGACCGCCGCTGAAAATGTCGGTATTCTGCGTAATGGAGACTTCCGCATTTTCAAGGAGTGTCGTGTGCCCCGTGATCTTGCCGTCTACAGTGAGTTTACCGCTGAGGGTCACGTTTACCGCGTCAATAGCTGACGGACCAATAATCCCGGCAGTTCCTTTTCCCGTGAGGTCCACGTTGGTTCCCTGAATGATCGGAGCAGTTTGGGAATCCGACGCAAGCGTTACGTTGTCGAGCGTCAGTTCCGAAGCGTTGGACACGAGCGTAGAATCGCCATCCGCCTTGATCTTGTAGGCTTCCGAGTTGTCTGCCGTGAAGGTGAGCGTACCGTTCGCAGTCAGACCAGGCGTCGGGTTCTCCGGGTTCTTGAGAACGAGGATCTCGTCATTTTCCCGCACCTCTCCCAGAACGTCAAGGTAGTCGCCGTAGACGTTCGGACTGCCGTCGGCATAAAAATGCACGTACGTACCGGTATTTTTATAGATCTGAATGTAAAGCCCCTCTTCATCCATCTGGCGGATACGGCCTGTTTCGCCTTCCTGAAGTGCCGAATACTTCACGGACGGTTCCTGATCCAGGTCGGAAACGTCGCCGAGAATGACCCAGCTGTTTTGATTTGTACGGTAATCGATATGGATGAGATTGCCGCCGTTGTCGACGATGGAACCGACATAAAGCGGCGTCGTGCCGTTCGTTTCGATCGTCAGTTTCGCGTTTTCGAGCGTCAGCGTGTCGGCGATTTTGGAAACGGAGCCTTCCTGAAGCGTCACGTCCGAGCCGGTGATGGACATCGTACCGTTGGCGTCTGTCGTAATGCCGCCGTCAAACGTGTATTTGCCGGCACCATTGAACATGACCGCCCCGTCAAGCGTCGCGTGGACGTCGTTTTTCACGCCGTTGATCGTATTGTTGGAAAAGACCGCCTTGGATCCGTCACCGTCAAAGAGGATCCGGTATCCCATGATCGCGCCGCCATAAACGTCACTGCCGTCGGTCGCGGTCACTGAGTTGCCGGTAAACGTGTTGTCGCCGCGAATGACGAGTTCACCAAGGCATTCTTCACCATAATCATAGTACTCTCTGTAGTCCTCAAGCCAATTCACATTGCAGATCGCGCCGCCGCCGACCTGGACCGGATAACGTCCCTCCTCAACAGGACTCGGCGTGTAGGTGACTTTGTTGTTGGAAAACCGGTTCGTTCCGTCAATACGGATCCCGACAAGACTGGAGCCGTAGATCGCCCCCCCGCCGCTTGCACCGTCATAGCGACGGCTTGCAGTACCGATTTCGATGAAGTTGCCGTCAAACGTGTTTGTACTGCCCGCTTTAAGTTCCAGTTGGGAATAGCACTCCCCAGCTGACGTAAAGATACCGATCGCGCCGCCGCCGTTTCCCATGTTGTTGGAACGGATGGCACCGCTCTTGTAGCTGTTGCCGGAGAATTTGTTCGTACCATCCAGGGTGAGGCTTGCTGTATGGTTTTCCGTCGCAAGCAGGATCGCGCCTCCTCCGCTGTCTCCCCACGGAATATCGTAAGGAGCAATTGCCGAGTTATTCGTAAAAGTCGTATCCGTCAGGGAAATTTCAGAATCACCAAACGCAAAGATCGCGCCGCCGCCAAAGTCCGCGCCCTCATTGGAAACGACCTCCGTCATGACCGCTTTGTTGCCGGAAAATTCCGTGTTTTTGAAAGAAGTCACGATCGGAGTGTCCGTCTGATTCAGAATCCCCAAAACTCCGCCGCCGTGCCAGTCGTAACCGGGTGTCGATAACGTGTTGTTTCTGAAAATCGTATCTGAAAAATGCCGTTCATTCTCCGCTGTCGCAGGTGTGATCGTCTGCCAGGCACCGGCGTCTTTTCCGCTGATATTCAGATCTTTGCGGTCTTCTGTTGCGATACGCTCGTAGTTTTCCACGACCTGAAGACTCTGCGCGGAAAGCTCGGAAAACGCGAGTATCGCACCGGTCATGGCGAACGCGGTGAGGGCACGGCGGAGTTTGGTTGTGTTTGTTTTCATGTTTTTACCTCTTTTAATGAAACATTTGAAGATCCCGGATGTCTGACTTGTTTTCGTTTCACCAATCAAAATAGTAAAACGGAATACACCGGTACTGAGGATAAAATCGAGAATTTTTGGGGACATTATGAAAAAATTTACCTATGTCATCAATCTCCCCCCCCCCCCGCAAATTAACATTTCAGAAAAGTTTACTTTTTCGATAAAGAAACAGGACGGACAGTGTGCCGAAGCACGGTCTGCCCGCCCTGCAACGAGGTAAATCCTTAAAATTCAGCGAGTTTTATTTCTTCG
>JAFQOH010000045.1:0-6119 GCA_017403345.1 Thermoguttaceae bacterium | reverse complement strand
TACACGATTGGATCATAAGGAGGTTTTATGTCGTCATTTCTTGCGAAGATCCTGGAATCAGAAAATTATCGTTCCCCGCAGCTGCTGGCAGAGCTTCTGCTTCAGGAAACGGAAGATCCTGCCGAGCGTGTTCGCCTTGCGGAAGAGGCCATCGCGGCAATTTATGAAAAGTACTACCTTTATTTACTGTCCCTTTCCCCGCAGGAAAGATACTATCATTTCGAATGTCTTGAAACATTTTTGAAAAAATATGAAAATGCGCTTTCCAAACTGAGGATCACTCTGAACACCGCGTCCCTTCAGAAGCAGTTGATCGAGTGTGAGATCCGCAATAACCCGAAGAAACGGAGTTTTGTTTCCGTCATGGAGATCGCCGGTGAGGAATTTGCTCATCAGCTGCACGCGCAGTATCCGGACAAATTCAAGTTTCACGATGCTCCGAGCGTCGATGTCACGGAACACTACGAACGCGGTAAATATTTGGCCGGGGGAGGACAGAAAGACGTTTACATCGTGGAGCAATCCAGCACCGGCCAGCAACTCGCTCTAAAGGAACTGAAGCCGGAACTGTCCGGATTTGAAGAATGCAGAAACGCAATGAACCGGGAAGTGCACATTCAGTCCAGCCTGCGTCACCAAAGTGTCCCGGTAGTGTTTTCGCTTTACAAAACGGAAGAGTCCTCGGCGTTTGTGGAACAACTCATTACGGGAAGTGCCTGGGATCCGTCCAAATACACACTTTCGCAAAATTTAAACTATCTCCTGCGAATGGCGCAGGTCATCGCCTTTGCACACCAGAACAACGTCGTGCATTTGGATCTGAAGCCCGAAAATATGGCGATCGACAGCAGATTCGGCGAAACGTACATTCTGGATTGGGGAATGGCGCTGAACTTGCCGCTCTCGAAGACGGACGTCCCGCACGGACGCGGTACTTTGGTCTATCAGCCTCCGGAAATTGCGAATGAAAACTGGGAATTTTTAGGACCGACCGCCGACGTTTTCTGTCTTGGCGCGATCCTGTATGAACTTCTGACCGGAAAAGCTCCGTATGAGGACGCCTACCGCAAAACTGAACTTCTGGCGAAGCAGGCCGCACAGAAATGCGACTTTACGCCCGTGCCGGAATTCAGTCCCTACCTGGATCAGACGGTCCCAAAACTCCTGATCCAGATCCAGCAGAAAGCCATGGCGAAAGACCCGGCAGACCGTTACGCCAACGCGGAAGAATTTGCGAACGCGCTGAAACAATTTCTCAGTTTGCGTTCACTGATCCAAAGTTTCCACGAGACCGAGGAACGTTTTGAACGTTTTCTGAAGGAATTCCAAGGTCAGAATCAGTACAAATTGGACTGGATCGCGTTCATCGATGAATTCAAACGGCTTCGGCGCTCCTTTGGAGAAGCGGAAAGTACCGAAAATCTCCAAATGTTCTGGGAAGTCTGCCCGCTGGAATTCAGCGCAAGAGAAAACTTCATCCGCAGCGCTCTGGATGGGAAAGACTTCAAGATCGCACGCGAGCAGCTGGATCGTACGGAAAAAGCGCTGGAAGAATGGAATGAGCGGACACTTGGAAATGCGAATGCCGAAAATGCCGCTTTCCTTCAGGAGAAACAGCAGGTACTCGACGCTCTGAACGATGTGTACAGCCGGGAAATGAAAATCTGGCAAAAACAGCGTAGAGCGATCCGTTTTCTGCGCTACGCCGGCGGTCTCATCTTCATTCTGGTCGTCATTCTTGGCGGAACGGCATTCCAGGCATACCGATCCACTTTCCAAGCACTGGAACTTCAGACCGAATTGACCGATTTTGAGAAAAACGTCCTGCCGAACACGCTCGTAAGAGGCTATTCCGACTTTCTGCTGAAAGCATTGAGCGAATTGGACAAGAAACCGACTTTCACAAAATTCGTGATCACACTTCCTCAAGATCTAAGCATGGTCAGCGCTTTCAAACGGAAACAGGCTTACCAAACGAAGATGGAAACGATAGGGTTCACCGCAAAAGACGAAAATCTTGCACCGCCGGACGCGCCAAGAAAGCTCTTTGTGGATTACTTCATCAATGAATCGACCCAGCAGGTCATTTACTTTGACACTGCCTCCACCGTTGCGTCTTTCGAGCACGCGGTCAACCATCGAAAAGCAAAAGACGCGGCATTTTCCGATGCCATGGCAGACGAACTTTTCAGGAAGTACATCACAGCATTCCAAACAGGCCTGGCCCAATTCTACGGAGAAGCCGCAAAACAGACGGAAGATCCCGAAAAGAAGGAACTCTGTCTGCGTATTCAGAAAATGTTCGACGACGGGACTGTGTGTTTCTGCACAGATCCGGAACAAATCGAAGACTTGATCCAGGCAAAATAAATTTGCCATCCATAAAGGAATGAAATGAAAGATTTCATCGTTTACATTCTGGTGCGTCTGATCGTCGCGGTACTTCAGGCGCTTTCACTTGAGCAGGCTCGCGGTTTCGCGGAGTTCATGGCTTGGCTGTGCGCGGATGTACTGCACGTGCGCGGCCGGCTTTTGATGGAAAACCTGACGCACGCCTTTCCCGAAATGCAGCCAAACGAGATCCGCGGACTGGAACGCAGAGTCTGGAGGCATCTCTTCCTGATGCTCATCGAGGCGGCGCTGGCAGAGCGAAAGATCCATCTCTCCAACTGGAAAAAGTATGTCACGCTCGAAAATGAAGCAGACGCACTCCGGACACTTTACGAACGCCGTCCGCTGATCTACGCGACTGGGCACCTCGGGAATTTTGAGTTTGCCGGCTACATTATGGGGCTGATCGGCATCCCGTCGTACTGTGTGGCACGAACGCTCGACAATCCGTACCTGAATGACTACCTTGGCCGTTTCCGGCGCACGACCGGCCAGCTTCTCATTCCGAAGAAGAATGCCGCGCCGATGCTCGAAGCCGCGATGACGCAGGGACGCTCCGTCGTCATCCTCACCGACCAGTACGCCGGCGAAAAAGGACTCTGGGTCAAATCTTTCGGCCGAGACGTCTCGACGTACAAAGTGGTCCCGATCCTTTCCAGCACATTCAACGCCCCCGTCGTGCTTTCCGCACCGATCCGGCAGAATGAGGAGTTTTTCCGATTCTGCATTCGTGTTGAAGAGTTCCTTGAACCGGAACTGCGCCCAGAATTGACCCTGCCGCGCGCGATGGCACAGTGGTACAATGACGTCTTTGAGCGTCTGATCCGGCGCACTCCGGAACAGTACTGGTGGATCCATAATCGATGGCGTCCGAAACCGGAAAGAAAGAAGAAAAGCAAAACCGACCCGACAGGATCAAAATGAGGAGAACATTTCATGAAAAAAACGCTCGCCTTCTTTTGGGTTTTCCAGTTTGCTGTTTTCTTTTCGGGGGCCGTATTTGCGGGTGCGGAAGAATGGGAAAGTGCGGAGAAACTTGAATTTTCTCGCTGCTGGGCGCGCAGCGGAGAGATCTCGCTGACGTCGGTCGAGGGAGAAACGGACACGCAGCTCCTTCATTTTAAGGGATCCGCCGATTTCTGCTCACACAGCAGCCGGAAATGGGACGTTCATTCGGGAGAGATCTACGAAATGACGTGCGAAATGAAGACTGCCGGAAAAGGAAATGCCGGGATCAGCGTCGTTCTCGAAAACGGCAAGGAAACCACGAACTGGACGTACGGAGCAAAAGAGATCCTCAACGAAACGAACGGGAAATTCCGCACGCTGACGACCCGGTTCATCATTCCGCCGGGACGGACCGCCATGACTCCGCGAGTCGTCGGGGCTGCCTACAGCGGGGAGTATGCCGTCTGCTTCAGGAACTACACGCTGCGCAAAGTGGGTGAGATCACCATCCCGGAAACCGCAGAAGAGACCGTTTTGGAAAACGAGACGCTGAAAGTCGCGTTCGAAAACGTCGGCGGTACGTTTCGCGTTCTGGATAAAAGATCCGGGAGATCCTGGATTCCTGCGGACACAGCCCAGACATTTTATGTGCAGGACGTGAAGACCGATACAAACTCGCTCGAATTCACGGCTCTGAATGCCCAAACGGTCAAGGAATTTTCCGGAAAACTCACGCTGGACCCCGAAAAACCGGAATTGTGCGTCACGGTCTCCGGAGACCCGCAGCAGGAACTTCCCTCCGCGCTTCCGTACCCTCCCGCATTCCAAAGCGAAGAAAATGACCGGATCATCCTCCCGATCAACGAAGGGATCTCTTTCCCCGTAACGGAAAAAGCACCGGGGACACACTCCATGATCACCTACGGCGGGCACGGTCTGTGCATGGCATTCTGGGGGCAGTTTGAGGAAACGTTTGCTGCGGATGCTGGTTCCGATCCTGATGCGGCAAATCAGGCCGGACGGTTCATCGGAAAGAGCGGGTACCTTGCCGTCATCGAAACGAGCGACGATGCCCGCGTGAGCGTTTCCGAAAACACTCCGCTGTGCGTGCAGCTTTCGTGGGACGCACAGATGAAGAAACTCGGTCACGCACGTACGGTGCGCTACGTTTTCTTTGAAAAAGCCGGCGTGACGGAATTGGCGAAACGCTACCGCCAGTACGCAGACTCCATCGGTCTGGTCGTGCCGTTCACGGAAAAGATCCGGAGAAATCCGAAACTGAAAGAGGGAATGGAACGCCTCATCGGAGCTGCGAACATCTGGTATCTTGGCGGAAATAAACTCCGTGTCTATCGTGAACTTCAGTCGATGGGCGTGAAGAAGATCCTCGCCAGTGCGGGCGGAAGCGCGGAGGAGATCCGCGAGATGAACGCCATGCCCGGAGTCCTCACGAGCCGATACGACATTTACCAGGATTCCATGGACCCCGCCAATTTCCCGCTCCTCAACGGCAAACACAGCGACTGGACTAGTGAAGCGTGGGAACGTGACGAGCTGATGACCGACGCAAACGGTGACTGGATCCGCGGCTGGGGCGTGAGTCAGAAAGACAAAACGAAACCGCGCATCCCCTGCGGCGTCCTCTGCGATATGTGTGCCGTTCCGTACGAAAGAGAACGCGTCGGAAAGGAACTCCAGACGAAAGAGTACCGGGCGCGTTTCATCGATACGACGACCGCTTCACCGTGGCGTGAATGCTGGCATCCCAAGCATCCGTGCACGCGGACAGAAAGCAAAAAGGCAAAAATGGAACTCCTTGCCGTTCTCGGACGCGAATTTGACCTCGTGACCGGCTCGGAGACCGGCCATGAAGCCTCGGTGCCGTTCTGCGATTTCTATGAAGGAATGATGAGCCTCGGTCCCTACCGTGTGCCGGATTCTGGACGGAATATCGCGGAGATCTGGGACGAAGCCCCCGAAAAAGTCCAAAAATACCAGGTCGGCGAAGCGTATCGGCTCCCGCTTTGGGAACTGGTCTACCATGACTGTACGGTCTCGTACTGGTACTGGGGCGACTACAATAATAAACTGCCGGAACTCTGGAAAAAACGCGACCTGTTCAACGCGCTCTACGGCGTCCCGCCGATGTACCTCTTCACGCAAGGAAACTACGAGCGGTTCAAAGACCAGATCGCCGCGAGCTATCCGATCGCGCAGCCGGTCTCAGAAATCACGGGTTGGCACGAAATGACGGATTTCCGCATCCTCTCAAAAAACAGGACGGTCCAGCAGACGCAATTCGCGAACGGAGTGCGCGTGACGGTGAATTTTGGGGAACTCGATTTCACGATGAAAGACGGTTTCGTGCTGAAAGCAAAGACTTCAAGGATCGAAAAGTAAAAGGATCTTAAAAAATTCTTGAAAGGAGTGCGCCGGAGAGGGAAACCATTTTCAAAATGTTTCCCTCTCACGGCCGCCGTCTCTTCACGGGCAGCCAGATCTTTCCCGAAGGGTAAGATCGTGCGTGGGCCCTTTAGCCAAATTTTAACCACGAAAAGCACGAAAAAAAACAAAAAAGCACAAAAACAGTTTAAAAAGTTTTTGAAGAGGGAGTCTGAGGGAGGAACAACTTTCAAGATGTTCCTTCCTCACGGCCGCGGCGACATGACGGGCAGCCAGTTTAGGAGTTTCTGTATTCAAGTCAAGGGGGTAAATTGTCAAAATTTTAATTATTTTAAAAATTTACCTTTTTGCTTGGTTCAGCATTCAAGCTGGGAAGT
>JAFQOH010000044.1:0-2222 GCA_017403345.1 Thermoguttaceae bacterium | reverse complement strand
GCTTCCGTTTCAGCTTCCGTTTCAGCTTCCGTTTCAGCTTCCGTTTCAGCTTCCGTTTCAGCTTCCGTTTCAGCTTCCGATTCAGTTTCCGTTTCAGCTTCCGATTCAGTTTCCGTTTCAGCTTCCGATTCAGTTTCCGTTTCAGTTTCCGTTTCCGTTTCCGTTTCAGCTTCCGTTTCAGTTTCCGTTTCAGCTTCCGTTTCAGCTTCCGTTTCAGCTTCCGATTCAGGTTTTACCATTTTCTGGACCAGCGCATAGTCGATCTCCGGATTTTCCGCCTGAACGACGTAAGGGTACCATAGAAAATCGGGATGGTCTTTCACGCTGCTTCCCGTCCATTTCCCGGACCCCATGACGGGCACACCGTTATGCAGTTTCAGTTCGAATGTGTACTTTTTGTAGAGCGATTTCAGACCGACGAAATCTTTTCCGACGGCATCGTCCGCGAACCAGATCTCGATCGACCCGACACCGCGTTCGCCCTGCGGGGTCATTTTGACGCGGTATTCGTAGATCGGGTAATTCCAGACAGGAAGTCCCGGTTCGATGTCCGCAACGATCGGAACACCCTGTTCTTTGATGTGCAGTTTGAGGGCTTTCCAGAATTCCGTCGGCTCAATATCAGCGGGGTCGCCGCCTTCGGCAAACCGGGTCCCGAAAAAGTTCGCGACGTCTGCGGTGTGGCTGATCGTCAAAAGACCTTTCTGATCTCCGACGCTAAGCTGCTGATTTCCAGATTGGATCCCCGTTTTGGGTTCCTCTTCCAAGACCGCCGACGCAGACCAGGCATGGCAGTAACCGAACCATCCGGGAACATTTGGGCCGGAGGGATTGTTCTTTTTCTCCCATTCTGCCGAATTTTTGTCGTACTCTTGGTCATATTTCCCAAGCGGCCCAACGATCTCCCCGCGTCGCATGGGCCACCAGTACCCCGACCAGACCGTTTTTTTGGAACGTGCGTGTTCTTCGTAGCTCCAAGCCGTCTCTGAAGAGAGGGACGCCTGAATGACAAAAATGAACAAAAGAAGGTATGAGATCCTGCGATACATTCTATTCATCTCCTTCGCTATTGGCCGGAATGTACTCCAAAAGACGGGAATGCGTCACCCCGTTGTCGCTGAAGATCGGCCACGGTTTTCCCGGTGCCCAGATCTGACGGACGGTCCGATTGCCGGAACGGATCTCGACGTTGATGTTTTCGGAGGAACTCACGGCCGGCACATTCAGGGATTTTACCTGTGCGGCAGGCACGGACTTGATGTTCTGCGACACGATACTCGCAAATCCCAGATCCTCCAGAGATTTTGTTTTTCCGTTTCCGATGACTGTTTCGTAGATCTGCGGCTCGAGGCTCTTCGTTCTTCCGGCCAGACTGTTGAAGATCGGCATATCGAGCGGAAGAGACGAAAGCATGCCGAGGACCGGAGTCGGCTGACCGTCCGAGGTAAGGTACGTCTCTGTGAACTCTGCAGTCCGTTCGCCGCGCTTCACTCGGGAAGTCGTACGAATGAGCATGCCGCTTTTCTGATCGACCCAGATCTCTACTTCTGGACTGCGAACTCCCGGTTCTGCACAGCGGATCGACGCCCGCCAACAGTTACGGTCATGGATTTTGTCTGTGCCTGTCACTTCAAACGACCACCGGATGCCCTTGCCTGCGGAAGATGAAGCGTCGGAGGTGACTGACATTTGAGGCACCGTCTCCACCGTCCATCGGTCACCCGTCTGCCAGTCGAGCCGCATCTCTTTGCCGTCACAAAAAGACGCAACAGAAAGGGCTGCACAAAAAAGGCACGATGCTATTCTCTTTTTCATTATGTTTTCTCCTGTTTTTCAGAAAGGCTCCGACTTTTACTGCCAGAGCCTTACCGAAATTTCCTACTGGATCAGCCAACCGCCGTTGTGGACCGGTTCTGGATCGACCTCTTTCTCACGCTGGCCCCCCTGCGTCTGTGCCTGCACCTGAACCTGCGCCTGTTTCTGAGACTGCGCCTGTTTCTGAGACTGCGCCTGTTTCTGAGACTGCGCCTGCGTTTGAGACTGCGCCTGCGTTTGAGACTGCGCCTGTTTCTGAGACTGCGCCTGTTTCTGAGACTGCGCCTGCGCCTGAGACTGCGCCTGTTTCTGAGACTGCGCCTGTTTCTGAGACTGCGCCTGAGACTGCGCCTGCGCCTGAGACTGCGCCTGCGCCTGAGACTGCGCCTGCGCCTGAGACTGCGCCT
>JAFQOH010000043.1:0-12360 GCA_017403345.1 Thermoguttaceae bacterium | reverse complement strand
GAACCGCCCAAACGGAATCGCGAACCGAAAAATGGAGAGCGTGAACCGCCCAAACGGAATCGCGAACCGAAAAACTGGGAGCGTGAACTGCCCAAACGGAACCGCGAGCCGAAAAATGGAGAGCGTGAATCGCCCAAACGGAACCGCGAGCCGAAAAATGGAGAGCGTGAACCGCCCAAACGGACTCGCGAGCCGAAAAACTGGGAGCGTGAACCGCCCAAACGGAATCGCGAGCCGAAAAATAGAGAGCGTGAACCGCCCTCAAACGGAATCGCGAGCCGAAAAGCGGAGAGCGTGAACCGCCCCCAAACGGAATCGCGAACCAAAAAGCGGAGAGCGTGAACCGCCCCCAAACGGAATCGCGAACCAAAAAGCGGAGAGCGTGAACCGCCCCCAAACGGAATCGCGAACCGAAAAGCGGAGAGCGTGAACCGCCCAAACGGAACCGCGAGGCTTCCTTCATTTCGTTTTCCGCGGCGTCGGGCGCGTTCTGTTTTGGGGCTGAACCGAATTTCGTTCAGCGTAAGATTTTGATTTTCCCACCCTTTTCCCGCCTTAAAGGAGAAAAAAATGAAGCTAAGATCCACATTGTCCGCCGGTTTCGCGTTTTTCGCGTTTTTCGCGGTTTTGGCGTTTCTGGCTATTTCGCAGATGCCGCTGATCTCTCCGGTCTCTGCCGAAGAGATCCCGTCGCTTTCAAACCTGAATCCGAAACATCCGCGCGTTTTCATGACAGACGCACAGTGCGCGGAGACCGCGGCGCTTCTGAAGACCGACGAGAACCTTCAGGCACTCTACGCTTCCGTGGAAAAGGAGGCGGAAAGGTACCTGAAAAATCCTGAAACGGTCGGCTACATCATCGTCGGACCGCGCCTTTTGACGCAGAGCCGAAACTGCCTGCGCCGTGTCCTCGCGCTGGGAACAGTCTACCGTCTCTCGGAAGATGCCGAGAAACGGACCGCGTGCCGGGAACGCGCGATGGCGGAAATTCGTGCGGCTGCCGCTTTCCCGGACTGGAATCCCTCGCATTTCCTCGATACTGCCGAGATGGCTGCGGCTTTTGCTATCGCATACGACTGGTTCTACGCGGATCTGACGCAGGATGAGCGGAAAATGATCGAAGACGCGATTTACGAAAAGGGACTCGTGCCCGGCCGCACTGGAAAACGTTGGTGGAAACAGTCTGAGTATAATTGGAATCAGGTCTGCAATGGGGGCCTCACGATGGGCGCGCTCGCCATCGCGGATGCTGTGACGGACCCGAAAAAGAAAGAAGTCATCGAAAAAACAGTCCAAGACGGCGTAAAGTCGGTCGGGATCGCCATGAAGTCTTTCGCGCCGGACGGCGCGTGGGCGGAAGGACCGGCCTACTGGTGCTACACGACGCTCTACACGCTTTTCTACATTGAGGCGCTGGAATCCGCGCTCGGTTCCGACTTTGGAGTCGCCGACTTTGAAGGTTTCGACAAAACGGGCGACTCGCTCATCGCGCTGGCGGACCCGCAGGGACGTTCCTTCAATTTCGCCGATGCAGGCTCCGGGATCATCGCGCACTCCCAGCTCATGTGGTTCGCGAATCGGTACGGACGGCCCGAATGGACGCAGTTTTACCTGAATTACCGAAAAGACATTTACCCGACGGCGGTTTGGTACTACCGCCCGGCAAAAGCGGACATGACGAAAGTTCCGCTCGATTTCTCGTTCCGGGACGCGGAAATCGCGACGTTCCGAAGCTCCTGGACGGACCCGAACGCGTGGTTCGTTGGTTTCAAGGCAGGCGGAAATGCCGTCAACCACAGTCATCTTGAGCTTGGGGCATTCATTCTGAATCACGATTCCGTACGCTGGGCCGTCGATCTTGGGGCAGACAACTACAATCTGCCTGGGTATTTCGGGAAAAAGCGCTGGACTTACTATCGGCTCGCGACCCGCGGACAGAATACGCTCTGCATCGACGGAATGAATCAAAACACGAAAGCTGCCTGCAGGATCGAGGACTTCACCTCAACGCCCGCTGCGGGAAGCGCGTGGACGGATCTTACGCAAGCGTACGCGGGACAGTTGGCCTACGCTCGCCGAAAGGTCTGCCTTGACCGCGAAAAATCGTGCGTGACTCTCCGCGACGAGATCGGCCCCGGCACGGAAAGCACCATCGGGAAACCGCTCGTCTGGCAGTTCCACACGCGTGCGAAGATCGAGATCTCCCCGGACGGAAAGACGGCCGTCCTGACGCAGAATGCCGGAAAAGAAGAGAAGAAACTTTGCGTTTCGCTGGAAAAATGCACGGCAACGGACGCCCGTTTCGAGGATCTCGCCACGACTCAGGGACCGGATGAGAACCCGAACAGCGGGATCCGCCGTCTCGCCGTGAAGGTTCCCGTCACCGACGGTCCGCAGGAGATCGAGGTCCGTTTCTCCGGGAATCTGCCGTAAATCGGCATTTGCTCGACTTTACCGGGAACCGGAATGGTGCCGATTCCCGGTCATTTCATTCTGGTTCATTCGGTACACAGTTCCCGGATGGACCGTCATTTTGATTGCCCGCCAAACTCTGATTTTTATTCAAGGAGGTTTCCATGAGCAGATTTTCTTCCTTCTTTTTGTGTCTTTCAGCGGCGATGGGACTCTCCGTCGGGCTGGGAGTATCGCAGGTTTCCGCAAGTGTTTCCGGATCGGCATCTGTAGAAGTTTCCGGAACGCTTGAGGAGATGCCGGGCGTGCCGAATGCGTCTTTCGAGAACGTGAACGCGGACGGAACGGCTGCGGAGTGGACGTTTTATTCCCAAAAAGTCTACTCGGTCGATGAGTCGGTCTCCAGTTCCGGTAAACGTTCGCTTCGGTGGCAGAATACCGACGAGAATTTCTACGCGCTTTCCAAAGCGGCACTTTCCGGGATGCCTGCCGGTTCCGGTGCGCGAGTTTCCGTGAACATCAAAACGCAGGACGTGACGGGAAACGGCGGCGCGTTCTGCGTGGAGTACTGGGACGCTGACGAAAAGTACCTTTCCGGCGACTATTTTTCCGGAGCGTCCGGCACATCAGACTGGCACCGGGTCGCTATCCTCTGCGAGGTTCCGGAAAATTGCGCAAAAGCTACGATCTGCTGCTTTGGTTCCTCCGGAGCGACCGGGACAGTCTGGTTCGACGACATTCAGATCGAGCGGGTCCGGCTTTCCCGCATCGAAGCCGTCACGACAGACTGCTACAGAAATCAGACGGCCGGCGGTCCCCTGAAAGTTTACGTCGGCCTCAAAAATGGGGATTTCCCGGAATCGATCCGGACGCAGAGCCGCCTGGAGGTCTTGGATGCCTCTGGAAAACTCATCGTGTCGGCTTCTGACGCAGTGTGGACGGAAGACGTACCGGAAACGCTCGTCTTTGACGTCGACACGATGCCGCTCAAGCCTGGGGAGTACACGCTGAAAATCACCGTTCCGCGTACCGATTCCGACGAGCCGGACGTTGAGACGCTCCCGCTGACCCGATTCGAAAAAATGCCGGAGCACAAAGCGTGGATCGACGCACATCAGCGTCTTATCCTCGACGGAAAGCCGTTTTTCCCCATGGGGCTTTACACGCTGGACCTGACGGATGAAGACATTGCGCGTCTGGCGGACTCGCCGTTCAACTGCGTCATTTCCTACCATCAGCTCTCGCGGGAAACGATGGACAAAATGCACGCAAACGGGATCCGGACGATTTACTCGACCCGTTTTTGGAGAGAACGTCCGGATGAAGGGATCGCGGGGGCCGTGAAGCGGATCGGATCCCTGAAAGACCATCCGGGGATCCTCGCCTGGTACGTTTTCGATGAGGCGCCGCTCTCGTTCCTTCCGAATCTGAAAAGGCATCAGGAGGCCGTCCGAAATGCCGATCCATCCCGCCCAACGATCGCCGTGACGGACCAGCCGCAGCAGATCCGTGGACTTTTGCCGAGCTACGACGTGATTGGGACCGACCCGTACCCGATCACGCGCCCGTGGGATCTGACGCTTAAGCCGGGACAGGCATACGAATGGACAAAAGCGACGCACGAGGCCGTCTGGGGCACTCGCGCACTTTGGCAGGTCCCGCAGCTTTTCAACTGGGGCATCTACAATAAACTGGATATTCCGCCGGAAACGTTCCGCCGTCCGACTTTCGATGAAATGCGCGCGATGGTCTGGATGTGCATCGCCGGGGGCGGAAACGGCATCGTCGGCTACAGTTTCTTCGACATCGTGCACCGGGATCCGCCGTATCCTGTGCGTTCTGCGGAGGAAAACAAACAGGAACGGGAAAAACATTGGGCGGAAGTCGTGAAAGTCATGCGTGAAGTAGAACGCCGCGTTCCGATCCTTCTTTCGATCGAAAAACCGATGGAGATCCTGCCGGAGGAAAACTCCTCAAAAGCGGTCGCGCACCGTCTCTATGCTTTCGAGGGAAAAACGTGGCTTTTGCTCGTGAACACGACGGAAGAGACGCAGAAATGCACGTTCTGTTCTTCGGAAGGAAAGACGCTTTCGATCCTGAATCAGGAGGAGCTGAAAGAGACAGGCATCTCTGTCCGCGGCAATGTGCTCAGCGCGGAACTTCCGCCTTTGATGCCGGTCTTCATTCAGCTGAAGTGTGCAGAGTGAACCCGCATGAAAACGCGGCGTGAACACGCTGGAACCGGGTCCTGAACGGAGCTGGAAATAAAAATTCCCGCCTTCCGGAAGGAATGGAGAGCGGGAAGGATTTTGAATCCGTACGCCGGGGATCCGAGTTCCCGGCGTTTTTCTTTAACGCACCGAAACGTCATTTTTTCACGGCGTTTTTCTGTCTGGCTTCTTCGATGATCGGCATCACGGCACTCGGAAAGTCCGTCGCGATCCCCGTGACGCCAAGATCCAGCAGCCGACGGTAAACTTCCGGATCTTTCCCATTGGACCACGTGATAGTCTCCATCGGAATGCCGCGTTCTTTCATTTCCTTCGCAAATTCGCGGATAAAATCGCTTTTCGGCTCAAACGGATCTTCTTTGCTCAAGTCGGCCTGAATGTGGAGCACAATATGATCGACGCCGCGGAAATCGTTTTCACGCAAACGCTCCAGGACCGCATTCAATCCCTCCATGTTCGCCGTCCGGTCTTTCGTCCAGACGTACCCCAGCCAGAGCATCCCGACGCCTTCCGGGCAGATCTCGTTCCATTTCAGCATTTTGTCGTAATTTCCCGACGTGAAAAACATCTGCTTCTGGATCCCGTAATGCCGAACGCGCTCGGCGATCTGGCGCAGATTCTCCTCCGTCAGCCCTTTTTCGTCGAGGTAAAACATCCGTTCCGGAAAATTCGCCATTGCGCAGAAAACGGACTCCATCGTCGGAATGCGCTGGAGCGCAAATTCCTTCCCTGCGTGTGTCCCTACGTCAAATTTTCGAATTTCCTCCCACGTCAAGTCGCGGATCTTCTTTCCTTTCAGCTCTTCCGGCAGCTCCCAGACCATCCGGTTCACGTTCGCATCATGAAACATGACGGCGACGCCGTCTTTCGTGTACTGGACGTCTCCTTCCGGGATCACGTTCATGTTCCACGCCCAGAGAAACGTCTCCAGCGTATTTTCGGGCCGTTCCACACCGCCGCCGCGATGAAAGTTCACGTAGTAATCAAAGCCCTCCGCGCATGCGCTGCCCACAGAAAACAGAACCAGAAACGCACGAAGCGTCACGTTTAAAAAAGTCGATTTCATATTTGACTCCTGAAAATTTGAATAAAATTAAAATTTGGATCGATCTAAAAATTTTTGCCGTCTGCCGCGTTTGCGCACATTTTAATTTGCGCACATTTTAATTTGCGCACATTCCGATTAATTTGCGCACATTCCGAAACGTACACGCGGCGCGGAAACTATTCAGCAATGTTCCGAAACTGCGTCAGAGCGGCTCATTGGTGACTGCGCCACTGGAAGTCCGCCAGCTCTGTACTTTCTCCATTTTCAGGACATTTTTCTCTCCCGGAAACCTCTGAAGCATTCAAAGGACTCTCGGCAAAAGGAAACGGCAAGGATGGCAAGGACGGCAAGGACGGCATGAGGCCGGAGAAACCTCCAAAAGCCGTCAGCCAGAAAAAGGCCGTGCAAAGGCACAAACGAAAAAAATGAAATGGATCTTTCAAGTGCGGATCCGATGTTCTTGCGGGAAGCATCGGTAAGATCCTCGAAAAAAACAGCAGGATGAAGGGAAAGGAAAAGATGGACCGCAGCGTCTTTTTGTGCGTCAGCGGTCCCCATCGCCTAAACTGCGTCAGGAAATGTAAACTACGGCAGAATCTTCCTGATGGGCACTTCTTCCTTCGTGCAGAAACGCAGATCCGCCCAAACGCCCCAGTCGCCAGCCGTGTTGAGGCCGCCGTCTGGACTTGGGAGCGTCTTCAGCCGCAGGATCATGCCTTTTCCCTGCCACGGCGAGAGGTCCGCTGAGAGCGAGAGCCACTCGTGCTTTTGAACGTGCATTTCCCCCAAAAGGACCTCCTCTTTTCCGGCCGCCTCGCAGCCAACGATCTGGTAGAGGATTCCGTCTCCCGGATCGCTTCCGTCTCTCTTTCCAACACTGACCTCCAAACGGATCGGTTTGGAGCTGATCTTCGAGAGATCCAGATACCATTCCGTCATGATACTTCCTGGACCGTCTAGGTACGGCGGATGTGCGGCAAAGCCAGTTTTTTTCACACCGCCGCAGGAGTTCGCTTTCTCCCAGTGCCAGTTTGCTCCGAGCGCACTCCCGGCAAAGATTTTCTGTTCCTTTCCGGAGATCAAAAGCCAAGGAGTTCCCTCTTCTTTGGGGAAATCAAACGACTCGAAGTCATGAAAGAAATGCGTCCGGACCGTTTCCGTCTGCGAGAGTCCGTCTGCCGTGAACGTCACCGTGAATTCCTGCACGATCGGCGACTCCGGCGAGGCTTTTCCAGTTGGTAATTCCAACGGGAAGGTCACCCGGCCGTTTTCAGGAATTTTTTCGAGGATCTTTTCGGCAGTTTTAAGCTGGACCGTCACTTTCGAGTGAGCTTTCCGCGTCGGATGAACGTCAAGCGTCAGTTCTCCCGGAGTGCAGGACGCCCGGAAGGAAACGAGAGGACGAACGCAGAAATCGAGCCGTTCCTGACCGTGCGTGAACCAGATGCGTTCATGCGGTCTCGCGTCCGCGGGGATCGTGAAATTCCGCGGTCCATCCGGAGTTTCGACAGAAACCGTTTCACCTGCACAGACCTCCCAACGGTCCGAGCGAAGCGTTTCCTGACGGTGTTTCGGCATACTTTCCAAAGCGTCGGATGGATCGTCGAGCGTCACGACGTAGGAGAACGCACCTTCCACCGGCTTCACGTAAGTGAATCCATTGGAGGTAAAGAGTTCCGCCGGTCCCAGTTCTTTTCGATCGTAAGCCAGAGCCTTCGCGGAAATTGCGGGGATCCGGAAACCAACGTCTCCATTTTCCGGGATGATGATCTCCCAGTGCGAGTCGTCCATTTTCCGGCAGACACCGTACCCGCTTCCGCACGCACGGTCAAAGCGCTGGAGAGAACCGCGTCCGTCGAGGTAAATGTAAGCCGGCGATTCGGCATAATCGCACCGTTTTCCCTCTTTCAGACCGGAGAACATGAAGATCTGCCCGTCGGCGGTCCATCCGGTGTATCCGTTCGGCGGAAGCGTGACCGAGCGTCCGTCGAATCGCGTTTCCATCGTTTCGCTCATGCTCCCGTTCGCGCAGACGACCGTTCCATCAGAGTACTTCACAACGACTTGGGAACGTTTCAGGATCCCGGATGCGATCGCTTCGGAGACCTCAACGAGCTGGCCGTCGGGACCGCAGTAGAGGATCTCTTTCGCACTGGCCTGAGTGTATCGGCTCTGAAGCTGCTGAGTCGTGAAGTAGCCGCGCATCGCGATCCTGATCCCGTGATCGAGCAAGAGGAACCCCGGATGCCCAAAAGCGGCAGTCGCGCAAATGAACCGGTCGGACGCGATGTCGCACGTCTCCGGCGAGTCACCTTTCGGTGCGGAATTGCCCGGATAGAACATTCCGGGATTTCCCATGCCGAAATTGCAGCACAGGTCGTGCATCTTGCGCAGATCCAGATTTACCAGCCACGGATTTTCAGCCGGCCGGTACCCCTGATCCTGCGCGTAGTTGCCGTCAGTCAGTCCGCAGTACGGGAAATGGTAGTTTCCTTCGGAATAGACGGGACCATTCCACGCGCGTTTCTGCAGGAGCATGATCTCTCCGAACGCATAGTAAGTCGCGGCCTGCGTGCCTGCACCGGGGACGCGGTAATCGTAATCAACGCGCTCGGACGACGAGACCGCAGTGTGTACGTCGCAGTATGCCGTGCGGAAATGAAATTTTTCCTGATTGATCGGCGAGAGTTTCTCGCAGTACTCCACCGCCCACGCAGGTTTCGGCGCATAGCAGCGCGCCCACGCCCCCTGAAACTGATTCTCGGAAGTCCGCGCCGGCATGTCCGTGCTCCAGAATTCGTTCACCGGCGCGAAATCCGTGAAATTATTGTATGGCCCATAGACGAAACCAAGTTCTTCGTTCATGAAGTCGGAGCGTTCGCGCATTCCGGCATCGCCCCCTTTTCCGGGAGCCGCTTTTGTGCGGAACGTGAAACTCTCGCCGCCGTCGCGGAAGCAGACTTCATGGTCATTCACCACGACTTCCGTCATGCCGTGCCGATGAACGTTGAACCACTTTTTACGTTCCGCGTCACGATCACCCGCAAAATGCGCGTACCAATGCCGTTTGCCCGTAATGTGTTTCCACGGAGACTGCGGATTCGGAAGTGTCGGCAGGATCTCCTCGAAATCCGGACTGACCGTCAGCAGGAAACGCTCGTAGCACGGATTGCGTTTTCCGTCGGTCTTCGGACGGTAGCGTACTCCGCCGTTGAATCGTGCAAGTTTCGGCACCGTCCCCATTTTTTCGAGACCGAAACTGCCGTAGATCTGGCTTCCATTGTGCAGATACCAATCCGTGTTCCCCATGAGGAAAAGCGGAACGGAAAGTGCGTTCGTTTCATTCTGCGCTGCTGCGTTCTGCTCTGAAACGGCGTTCTGCTCTGAAACGGCGTTCTGCTCTGCACGGAAACAGACCGCTGCCGGGCGATTCGGGCCGGAGTAGGCGTAGGAATAGTACGGGATCGTAAAGACTTTCGGATCCCGAATGCCGTCCATCGAAAAATGGCCGTACGCTACGTTCGCAACGGTGAGATCCGCGCTTTCGGTTTCAAGAATGAGCGTTTTGCCCATGATCGAGAACGTGTACTTGACGCTGGCCGAGACTGCCGGTCTCTCCGCATCGGGCCGCGCAGCCGTTTGGGGATCTTTCGCCGTCACGTTCCAGACCGTCTCCAGTTTGGGCGTCGGAGTTCCCTTCCCTAAAAGACGCACAGAAACGAGTTCATGCCGGGTCACGTTCCAGCCGTTGGAAAGAGGTTTCTGCGGGTCGGCAAGATGCGTTACTCCGCCATTTGCGAGCGGACGGAAAAAAATGGAGCCATTCCACGAAACGGAGATCCCGTCCCACGGCGTCGTTTCGCTTGACTTCACGACCGGGATCCGGTACTCAAGCCGTCCGTCGGGGCCCGTATACGTCAAAGCGTACTGTTCCGGCTCGTTTTCACCGGCAGAAAATTTCACGAGAGTGTTTCGGTGATCCTTCGCTTTATTCTCCGGCAGGATCGTTTCCGGACGATTCGGGAACGGAAGCATTCCCGCACCGGTATTGAGTCCCGGATCTTGCTGCGGAAGCACGACACCACGTTTGGGACGTGCTTTAAATGTCAACTCTTTAAAAACTTCTTTTCGGATCGCAAAATTGTCGAAAAAGAGGACCCGGTCTTCCACATTCCGACAGTTTGTGATCCGAAAACCGGTAAACCGTGCGTCCGGTGCGTGAAGGCGTTCCATCGCATTTTCCGAAAGACGGCGAAACATCAGAAACCATTCCCGCCAGTTGACCTGCCCAAACGTAACGCCGAGTTCCTGACCGTTTGCGTCCGTAAAAAGTGCCTGAACACTGACACGCGGAGTCGTCTGATCGTTCTCCCACGCCCAATTGTTGCCGTAGATCCAGACAGAGACCGCATCGAACGCACTGTCAAGCGCCAATGGCTGCGGCGGACGAAGCGTGAGTGACGGATCCGCTTTTCCCGCCCCCTCTGCACTGGGATCCATTCGGTACGTCAGTTTCCCGACCGATCTTCCCCAAATTTTCTGCTCGTCGGTGATCTCAAAACTCGCGATCGTTCCCGACGTTTCGACTTTCCACGTTTCAGACTCAAAATCGGCAAGCGGCGGGACGTCATCTTCAAACCGTCCAGCCCAATCCATCTCGTACGGACGCTTTCCTTCCGCAAAACACGTATCGGCAGAATACGCACCGGCAGAAAGCAAGATCACGCAAACAAAAAGAAAAACTTTTTTCATTGAAAACTCCTTCGGCAGGTCTTAAGGCAGGAGAAACGGCCAAGGTCCGCATTTCACATTCCGAGCCGTTTCCTATTTCTGGCAGCTTTTCACATTTCGGGCGTTTCGTCAAAATCTGATGTTTCGTCAAAATCCCATGACTTTCATCCACTCGTAAACGCAGTCCATCCAGGCCCCGACGTGCTCCCCGGAGGGTTTCATGCCGAAACCGTGGCCGACTTTCGCGTAAATGTGCATTTCTGCCGGAATATTCATCGTGCGGAGTTTGTGATAGACCGCGGCAGATCCCATGGCCGAGATGCCGTCACTGTCGCCGTGAATGAAGCACATCGGCGGCGTTTGGGAATCGAAGGCGAAGTCCGCGACTATCGGAGAATCGTGACCTTTCTGACGATTCGCTCCGTCTTTTCCGTCTTCAAGAACGTACGCAGGATAGACCGGCACGGCAAAATTCACGCGGCACGGCACCTCGTCCAGTTCATCGACCGGCTCGTAAGCGCGAGTCTGACTGTTCACCGCCGTCATGAGCGTCAGATGTCCGCCGGCAGAGAATCCCATGCACCCGATCTTTTCCGGATCGATGCCGAATTTCTCCGCATTGGCGCGCGCAAGACGTACCGCCCGCTGCGCGTCCATCCACGCCGCCCAGTGCTTTTCATGTCCCTGACGCCGAGGCACCCGGTAATGCACGACGGCAGCCGTCACGCCTTTCGAGTTCAGATACTCCGCCACCTGTGTTCCCTCATGCTCCGCAGCAAGACGAGAGTATCCGCCTCCCGGAAAAATGAGCATCAGCGCATCCGTCGACTTTTTCGCAGGACGGTAAAGCCGAAGCGTCGGCATCGTGACCTGACTGACCCGGTAAAGACCATCTTCATGCCGTTTTCCGACCTCCGCCTCACGTACCGTTTCACCAGGAGCCGTCCCCGGCCAAAGCTCGTAGATCTCCTGTGCTGAAAGAGCCGCGAAACTCAAAAATACACCACACACAAAAACCGCAAAAGACAAAATCTTTTTCACAAAAGGATCCTTTCATGGAATTTCAGGAAAAAAGGCTGGCACGTCCCCCAGATCTGGAGGACGGATTTTTCTCCTTATTGTACATGCTATCGCGCAAAAATGCAATCAGCCTCGGAAACTAAAATCCGAAAAAATCCGAAAAAATCCGAAAAAATCCGTAAATTTCCAAAAGATCCGGATCTTACGAAAAAAATTTAGAAAAAATCCAAGAAACTACCCCCGCATTTCCCCTTGACAACACATTTTCTCTATGTTACAATACAGTTTCACGTAAGGCAGCTTTGTTCGAGAATGAGATTTTTAGAAGTTGCTTTCAAACATTTTACCCCTGAGGACATTTTTATGAAAAAGCACAAACACCTTCTTCTTGCGTTCCTTCTTCCGGCACTTTTTTTGTGCGGCTGCAAACCCGCGGCCGAAACGGCATCCGAAACCGCCGCCATACAGCAGCAGGAAGAAACGGCATCCGCCCCAAGTCCAACGATCGACGAAGAACTGAAAAAACAGCTTGACGGCAAATTTGAATACGAGCTCACCGCCGACGGTTCCGTCACCATCACCAAATACACCCGCTCCGCCACCGACGTCACCATCCCCGACGGCGTGACGAGCATTGGAGAGGGCGCGTTCCGCGACTGCTACCGCCTCACGTCGGTGACGATCCCCGACAGCGTGACGAGCATTGGAAATAAAGCGTTCAGCTGGTGCGAGAGCCTCACGTCGGTGACGATCCCCGACAGCGTGACGAGCATTGGAAATGAAGCGTTCTTCCGCTGCAGGCTCCTCAAATCTGTGACGATCCCCGACAGCGTGACGAGCATTGGATACGGTCCATTTACCGGGTGCGATCAACTGACCGAGATCCGTGTCTCTGCGGGCAATACGCATTTCAAGAGT
>JAFQOH010000042.1:0-10230 GCA_017403345.1 Thermoguttaceae bacterium | reverse complement strand
TCGCGTTTTTCGCATTTGCGTTTTTCTTCACGTTCTTGGCTTTTTTAGCATTCTGGTTCTTCGCCTTTTTCGCGTTTTTCGCATTTGCGTTTTTCTTCACGTTCTTGGCTTTTTTAGCATTCTGCGCTTGAGCTTTTTTAGCTTTCTGCGCTTGAGCTTTTTTAGCTTTCAGAGCCTTGGCTTTTTTGGCTTTCAGAGCCTTGGCTTTTTTGGCTTTCTGCGCTTGAGCTTTTTTAGCTTTCAGAGCCTTGGCTTTTTTAGCTTTTTGCGCCTTGGCTTTTTCGCATTTCTTTACTTCTGCCGCAGCCGCAGGTGCGGGAGCGGCTTCCGGAGTTTTTGCCGGAGCTTCCACCGCGGGTGCAGCCGGATCCGCCGGAGCCGCATCTTTTGCCGGAGCGGTATCCTGAGCCAGAACGAAACCAGCCGAAACACAGAGCATGGCGAGGATGGAAAGTGCCAAACGGTAAATTTTCATGGGAAATCTCCTTTTGATAAAAAATGGACACTCTTTTCCGAAAATTTTGGAGGAATCGGAAAGAGTAACGTTTCAAAACTCACGTTTTCTGAGGTTTAAACGCATTCACAGTGGTTTCCATTGCATCGAAAAAACTTTTTTTGAGAAAAATTTGAAAATAAGCTGGAGAAGATTGTGAAGATTTTACGATAGATGAAAATAAGAAAAAGAGGAAACAAAGAACGTTTACGCAAAATGCGTCACGTTCTTTTAAATAAAAAATTCAGTTTTTTATTTTTTCAGGGAGCCAAGATCCGTTTCGTATGGTATACTTCAAATAGATGGTGATTTGACAGGATCACAGTCAGTCAGGAACTGTGGTGCCGGGGGTTTTTGTAGAGTTTTTCAAAACTTTAGAAAATTCTCAAAAATTTTCCCAAAAAGATAAAATTTACTATTTACATGGAGTAGGATTTTTGGTATAGTACGGTTTGAAGAGTTAGTTTGGACAGACCGGACTGAAAAAATAGACCGATTTTCCGGAAACTGCCGTTGTATTGTGCTTGGATCGGACGCACAGAACGCAGTGGATGGGAGGTCGGGGATAAACTTACGGGAAATAAAATGGAAATAAATAAACTGTCGAATGTTTCAGGGATCAGTCGCGTGAATTCGGTTCAGCAGGCGAAGACCAACGAAGGAAACGCGCAGATTTCCCAGAAGCAGGACGTTCAGCCGAAACAGGATGTGGTCGACATTTCGACGGCGCAGACTGCGGCTTCGAGCGACGTGACGTTTTCAGGGATGAAGGTCGATGGGATCCGTACAGATCTCGTGAATCGCATTCGTGCCGAGATCGCGGCAGGAACGTACGAAACGCCTGAAAAAATGGAAGTGGCGCTCCAGAAGATGCTTGGATCTTTTCTGGATGGCTGATAAGATTTTCTTTGGTTCGTTGACCGTAGGCGGAGGGTGTGCCTCTGCGTACGGTTTTTTTCTGGTCTAATCGGCCGGTCGATCTGCAGAGAGAAGGCGGCATTGGGACCGGAAAATTTTTTCTGGGCAAAAGTCTATAAAAAACGGTGCGGAACTGCGCAGACTTTGAGCTCCTTTGAGTGTTGTCTGTGCCTTTAGCTGTAGAATTGGAGGGAAAAGAAGCCGAATGGAGGGAATGAAAACAGAGTTTCCCAAATTTCGGATTTTTCCTGAATATCCGTCTTGAATCTTTTTCGATTTTCGGTTAAACTCCCTTCCAGTACGCAAAATACCGTCAGTGCGTCATGGAAAGAACGTCCCAAACTCCGGTGAGAGCCCGGTCAAAAATATCATGAACTTCTGGAAAATCGTCAGATCCTCCTTTCAGTACCGCTGGAACATTTTTTTCTGCATCGTTACGGCTCTCGGAGTCGGCGTGCTGTGGGGGACGAACTTGAGTGCCGTTTTCCCCTTCATGCAGATCACATTCAAGGGGCAGACGATGCAGGAATGGGCAGAGGACTGCGTGAAGGAGAGTGAGATCCAGATCCAAGCGCTTGAGACTCGCCGTGCGATGCTCCTGATGGACGCAGAAGAAACGCCGACGCAGGAAAGAACACCGATCGGCGCGGAACTGCAGGAACTTCCGGAAGACATTCTGGCACTGACGGATGTTGCGCTCGTAGAGCATAAACTTCAGGTCGAGCAGGCGACACACAGCGGATACGTCCGACTGAAAGAGGTCATTGACGCCTGGCTTCCGACGACGCCGTTTTCGACGATCGTGCTTCTTTTGGCGGCGCTTTTGGCCATGACGCTCCTGAAGACCGCGTTCCTGATCGCCAACTCTGTCCTCGTCGCTCGGATCGCGAACTTGACGATCCTGGACGTCCGAAACCGTCTTTTCGACAAATGCCTCGCCCTTGAGTTTGCGCGGTACAGTCAGGACGGCAGTGCGGTTCTGATGAGCCGGATCACGAATGATGTCGGCGGTATCGGCGGCGGTTTGGCGGACGTCTACGGAAAAATGATCCGTGAGCCGCTCAAAATGTTCGTCTGCATGGGGATCGCGATCTGGATCAACTGGCAGCTTTTCGTCGTGACGATCCTGATCCTTCCGCTCATTGCGTGGGCGATCCGGAAACTCGCGAAAAAGATCCGACAGACGAGCCGTCAGATCATGAAGGAAGTCGCGAAGCTCTTTGAAACGCTTCAGGAAACGTTTTTCGGGATCAAGATCGTGAAGTGTTTTACGCTTGAGGAGCACGTTCGGGAACGCTTTTTCACGCAGGGACACATTCTTTACGGAAAATCGCTGAAAGTCTCTTTCCTCGACGCATTGGCAAAGGGGCTGGTCGAGTGTTCCGGGATCCTTCTCGTTTCCATCGCACTTCTGGTCGGTGCGTGGCTGGTCTTGACCGGAAACACGACGCTCTTCGGGTTCCCGATGTCGGAGCGTCCCCTTTCGATCGAATGGCTCGTCATGTTCTACGTCGCACTGCTTGGAGCCGCAGACCCGGCACGCAAACTCAGCGATATTTTCACGTCCCTCCAGAACGCCGTCGCTGTTGCGGACCGTGTTTACGAACTGCTCGACGCACCCGTGAAGGTCGCCGATCCAGAAAAGCCGGTCTCCCTTGACGGAAATTCCATGGAGCTTGAATTCCGAAAAGTCCATTTCGATTACACGCCGGACCGGCCGGTACTGCGTAACGTGGATCTGACGATCCCCTTCGGAAAGACTGTCGCTATCGTCGGCGCGAACGGCTGCGGAAAGAGTACGCTTCTGAATCTCATCCCGCGTCTTGCCGACCCAACTTCCGGAGAAGTGCTGCTCGGCGGCGTTTCGCTTCGGGACGTGACGCAGAAAGACCTTCACTCCCAGCTCGGGCTCGTCTCGCAGGACGCGATCCTCTTTGACGACACCGTTTACGAAAACATTCGGTTCGGCCGGTTCGACGCAACGGAAGAGGAGGTCATTGCCGCGGCGAAACTCGCAAATGCGCATGAATTCATCACGAATACCCTTCCGCAGGGATACGAGACTCCGATCGGACCGCTCGGCAATCTTCTCTCCGGGGGGCAGCGTCAGAGACTTGCATTGGCCCGCGTGATCCTCCGTGATCCGAAGATCCTGCTTCTAGATGAAGCCACCAGCCAGATCGACTTGGAAAGCGAGCGCTCCATTCAGGAATCCCTCTCCATCTTCCACAAAAACCGCACGGTCATCATCGTGACGCACCGTCTCGGGATCCTCTCGCTTGCCGACGAGATCGTCGTGATGGAAAACGGACAGATCCTCGACCAGGGAACGCATGCCGAACTCATGGAGCGATGCGGATTTTACCGGAACCTTTACCAGGATCAGCCTTCGGGCATTTGATGCAGCCTTCGGGCATTTGATGCAGCCTTCGGGCTTTTGAGAGACTTTCCTTCACGGCAGGAGAAAAACATGAAATCGGAAACTGGGTCCTATTCGGCCCTCACACCACGGCTGATGCTTCAGCTCACGGCTCCGCATACTTGGCCGGCGTCAGTGTTTCCAGTCCTTTTTTCCGCGGCGCTCGTGATCCATCGAACACAGTGTGTCGATCCGCTTCTTCTTTTCGTTCTCCTTGCCATCACGGTCCTGATGCAGTCGGCGGTCAACACGCTGAACGACTATTTCGATTTCGTGAAAGGGGCGGACACGTGTGAGAATCAGGTCGATCCGACCGATGCTGTCCTCGTTTTTAACCGGATCCGGCCGTTTTCCGTTCTCGTTTTCTTTGCGTTCCTGATGCTCACCGCGTTTGCGCTTGGCTGTTTTGTCATCCTTCACGCAGGGTGGATCCCTTTGGCTATCGGCAGCATCGGCGCAGTCGTCATCTACCTCTACAGCGGAGGGAAACTTCCGATCTCGTATCTTCCGCTTGGCGAACTCACCAGCGGTTTCGTCATGGGAGGTCTGATCCCTCTGGCCTGTGTGCAGGTCCTGACGCTTCAGTTTTCGTGGGAACCGCTTCTTTTGGCCGTTCCGCTGATCCTCGGCATCGGCCTCATCATGTTTACGAACAATACGTGCGACATTGAAAAGGACCGTGACGCTCACCGGCACACCGTGTCTGCTCTTTTGGGAAGAGAGGCTGCGGGGAAAGTCTACCGTCTGACCGTTTTGCTTTGGCTCGGAAGTATTTTGGTCCTTACGCTCCTTTACTTTTCTTCCGGCTGGATCATTTTGCCGTTTTTGTTTCTTTCTGCGTGGCCGATCCTTCGCGCATTGTTTGCAGATCCGCTCGTTCTTGAGTCCCGTATCGCCGCCATGAGTCAGATCCTCACGCTGAATATTCTTTTGAACGCATTCTACACTCTGGCCATTTTTTGCGACATTTGCCTCCGGCACTGAATTTCGAAACAGAGAGATCCGCGGAATAAACGGGGAGAGACTGGTTTTAAAAAGGTTCTTCCGGCAAGTGTGTACGGGGCCAGACGTTTTTTTACCGCAGAGAACGCAGAAAAACCCGCAGAGACACACTGAAGGAAACACGAAAAGTACGAAAAATCGCGAAAGATACGAAATGGATCTTCAAATCTTCTAAAACCATTTTGTGAAATTCGTTTTTTCCGCGTTTTCCGTGTTTAAAATTCAGTGTGTCTCTGAGCCGTTCTTTCAGATACTCTGTTCTTTGGCCATTTCCGCAAGCGTTTCGCGGACGTTCGTGAGGAATTCATCCACGTGCTGGCGTTCCTCGAATCCCACGATCATGGTGTCGATGCCCGGCAGACGCGTCACGGCGGCGGTCGACGCACGGCGGCCTTCCGGAGTTCGGATCGTTCCTTCGCCGATGATCTTCATCGCGATCAGGCCTTTCCCGTTCTTCTTCGCTTTTTCGACGAGACGCAGATTTTCTTCCCAGTTTCCGTCCATTTTTTTGTTTTCCGGGTTCAGACGCACGTGCATGACGTCGACCCACGGCATTTCTGCCGCCATGTGTGCGGCTGCGAGAGAGTGGCACGAAACACCATGTGCGCGGATGACGCCCTGCTGCTTCAGCTTTTCAAGCGGCTCGAACTGGAATCCCATGACGTTCACCCACTCCGTATTGTGGATGCAGTGGAGCTGCACGATGTCGATGTAGTCCGTACGCAGTTCCTTCAGAAAACGCGGAAGCAGAATGTCGGCAGTCGGTCGTTCTTTTTCCGGAACTCCGCCTGGCTGTGCCCAGATCTTGGTACTCAAAACGTACGAATCACGCGGTTTTCCGGCAAGTGCTTCCGCCACGATCTGGTGCGAGCCGTACATGTCGGCGCAATCGAAGAAACGAATCCCCTGGTCGTAGCAGTAGCAGATCAGATCGAGAGCTTTCGCTTTGTCCATGCGCGTCAGATTGCACTGACGACCGCCGCCGCGGACTCCCGTTCCCAGACCGATGCGGGTCGCCTTGACCTGCGGAGTGAGCTGGAATTCTGCGACCGGGTCTGCGGAAAACGGCATCGCCCCATAAAGGGAACGGACAGAGGAAAGCATTCCCGCTGCGACAGTTGAAGCTAACGTATTTTCAAGAAACTGACGTCGTTTCATGGGCAGGCTCCTTTAGTAAAAATGGAAAATTTTAGTAAAAATGGATTTGAGGGATTTTTAAAATTTTAAAAAATGACCCATCCGGAAGCTGTGTCCCAGTTTCACCGCTGAAGACACAGGAAACTCACAGAGTCTCACTGAATGGGAACACGAAAAGCACGAAAAAATGAGAATTTCACAAAATAGCAATTAAAAAATATTTTAAAAGCATTTTGAGTATTTTCGTGTTTTTCGAGAAATTCGCGCCAGGAAATTTTTCCTTCTTTTTTCGCTTCTTTTCTCACTTTTTTTCTTTTCTGTGTGTTTCTGAACCTTCTCTGTGTTTTTAGTGGTAAAGATCGCGACAGGATCGGTACGCACTTTCCGGAAAGTCAAAAAACGGGCAGAAAACCGACCAAAGCGCATCCGGACTTCGGCCTGGCTCCAGGCAGTTTCGTTTCGCATTTGCGGGTACTGCCTGAAAGGAGACCGGGGTTTGGAAATTGCGTTTGCTGCAAACCCCGGCAGTTACGGGAAAAGCACAGTTTCAGTCTTTTTAGTCTTTCATGACGTCTTTCAGTGCGGAGGCGAGACCGGCGATCCCCTGGATCTGGCTCGGAATGATGAGCTTGGTCGCTTTGCCGTCGGCGGCTTTGGCGAACGCCTCGAGGGACTTGAGCGTCAGGACCTGCTCGGTCGGATTTGCTTCATTGAGCATCCGGATGCCGTCTGCGAGCGCTTTCTGGACCAGCAGAATGGCGTCAGCCTGACCGGCGGCTTCCAGGACCTGCTTTTCTTTCTCTGCCTGCGCTTTCAGGATCGCCTGCTCTTTTTCCGCTTCCGCTCGGAGGATCTGAGCCTGCTTTTCTCCTTCGGCGATGAGGATCTCGCTCTTCTTGCGGCCCTCGGCCTGAAGGATCGCTTCGCGGCGTTCACGTTCCGCCTTCATCTGCTTTTCCATGGCATCCTGAATGGCCGGCGGCGGCAGGATGTTCTTCAGTTCTACGCGATTCACCTTGATGCCCCATTTATCCGAGGCTTCATCCAAAATGCGCGTGATCTTGGAGTTGATATTATCGCGGGAGGTCAGCGTGCCGTCAAGATCCATCTCGCCGATGATGTTTCGCAGCGTGGTCGCCGTCAGCTGTTTGATCGCGAGGATCGGCTGATTCGCGCCGTACGTGAAGAGTTTCGCATCCGTCACCTGATAAAAGACGACCGAGTCGACCTGAATGGTCACGTTATCTTTCGTGATGACCGGCTGCGGATCGTAATCCAGAACGTGCTCTTTGAGCGAGACTTTATTCACGACGGAATCGATGAACGGCATCAGGATGTGAAGACCGGCGGCGAGCGAAGTACGGTAACTCCCGAGACGTTCCACGACGTAAACTTGCGTCTGAGGGACGATGCGCACACAGTACGAGAGGAGAATGATCAGCGCGATGATGAACAGTACGATGACAAAAATCGCAATTTGACCAGGCATATTAAGTTCCTTTCTGGGGATCAAAAACATTTACGATCTTTCATGCCGAAGGACATGATGAAGATCAAAAAAATTTCAATAGCAAAAAGTCGGAAATCTGAAAAACGGAGTCCTGAAAAACGGAGTCCTGAAAAACGGAGTCCTGAAAAACGGAGTCCTGAAAAACGGAGTCCTGAAAAACGGCACCGGAAGGGTCAAGCATTGTCTGCCGATTCCGAAACGAACAGGGTGACCCCTTCCACGCGCTGTACTTCAATGATACGGTCAGCGTCGATCCCTTTTCCGTCCACCGATCTTGCGGTCCAGGTAAGTCCGTTGACCTTCACTCGGCCTGTCTCGCGCAGATTGTCGACCGATTCTAGGACGACGCCTTTCATTCCGATGAGGGAATCCACGTTCGTTGCGGTCTCATGGATCCCGAGACACGATTTCGCGGCGGGACGGACCAGGAAGATCGTGAGAGTGGCGGTCGCAGCGAAGATCACGAGCTGATAAATGAACGGAACTCCGAAAAAGACGGATGCGAATGCTGCAAGTGCACCGAGAACGAACCAGATCGCGATCAGTGCCGCAGTCGCAGCTTCTGCGATGATGAAAACTACCGTCAGGACCGCCCAAAAAAGCAGATTTCCGGTAAAGGACAGGTTTTGGGACATTTCGAAAAGGTTTTCCATGAAATTTTCCATAAAAACACTCCCAGGGTGTGCACGGATAAATAAACTAAAAACAGTAAACTCAGTCTCCTATGTTTATTCTATCCGGGAGTTTTAAAATTTCAAGTATTTCGACAGGTTTTTTAGGAAATTTTTTGCAAAATAGTAAATTTTTTGCGAGCTGGAGAGCCTTTGCCTGAAAATTGTGGCGGGAAATCGTGAAAAATCGCTCCGCCCCCCCTTGCAGGAAGTCGCGTGAAGTTTAAAATATAGAGTAGAAGATCGTATTTTTCGGGAAACTTTCCCGCTTTCATTTTTTTCATTTTTTTGAGGAATCCATCATGCGCTGGACACAGACGCTCATTACGACCCAGAAAGAAGCTCCGGATGGAGCAAAGATCCCCAGTCACATTCTGATGCTTCGCGCCGGTCTCATCTCGCAGGCCATGGCGGGCGTGTATGCCTACCTGCCGCTCGGTCTGAAATCGCTCCGGAAGGCGGAAAACATCGTGCGTGAAGAAATGAACCGCGCCGGTGCCGTCGAGCTGCTCATGAGCGCGCTGACTCCGCAGTCTCTCTGGGAACAGACCAATCGCGTGGAGGCGTTCGGAAACGTCCTGATGAAATTTAATCTGAACCGTGCCGGAACAAGCACCCCCGTTGCGCTCTGTCCGACGCATGAGGAGCCGATCACCGACATCGTCTCCCGCTACATTTCGAGCTACCGTCAGCTCCCCATCACCCTGTACCAGATCCAGACGAAATTCCGCAATGAAGAGCGTCCCCGTTCCGGCGTCATGCGCACGAGCGAATTCATCATGAAGGACGCGTACAGTTTCGACACGTCGCTGGAAGGTCTCGATGCCTCCTTTAACAAAATGTACGACGCGTACCACCGCATCTTCGAGCGTGCAGGACTGACCTTCCTCCCGGTCGACGCGGACAGCGGAGCGATCGGCGGAAATGCGAGTAAAGAGTTCATGGTCCTCGGTGAAAACGGCGAAGACAACGTGGTCGTCTGCCCCGACTGCAAATACGCCGCAAACACGGAAAAAGCCGAGATCGGTGAGAACACCTACACGAAATCGGACGAACCGCTCGCCGAGATCCAGAAAGTCCAGACTCCCGGCGCAAGCAGCATCGAAGCTGTCTGCAAATTCCTGAAATGCACGGCCGACAAAATGCTCAAGACGATGATTTTCGAAGCGGATGGAAAGCCCGTCGTCATCGTCGTCCGCGGCGATCATGATGTGAACGAGATCAAAGTGAAGCGTATGCTCGGTGCCAAGTCCCTTGAACTTGCCTCGCCGGAAACCATCATGCGCGTTACGGGTGCCCCGGTCGGTTTCGCCGGCCCGGTCGGTCTGAAAGAAGACGTCCCGGTCTACGCTGACATCGCGGTGAAGTACGTCGTCAATGCCGTTACGGGTGCGAACGCTGCTGGCGAAGAAGCGCACATTACCGGAGTGAACCCAGGCCGCGACTTTGAACCGACCCAGTACGCCGACGTCCGAAACGCCGTCGCGGGCGACTCTTGCCCCAACTGCGCGAACGGAAAATTCATCATCAAGCGCGGTATGGAAGTCGGACACGTCTTCAAGCTCGGCACGAAGTACTCCGAAGCTCTCGGCGCGAAGTTCCTCGATGCGGACGGACAGGTTCTCAAGACCATCATCATGGGCTGCTACGGGATCGGCGTCGCGCGTATTCTCGCAGGCTGCATTGAAAACAGCTACGACGAAAAAGGGATCATCTGGCCGGTCTCCATCGCTCCGTACGAAGTCTGTATCGTCCCGATGCGCGTGAATGACGAAGCGACGATGGCTGCCGCGAACAAACTGTACGCCGACCTTCAGGCTGCGGGGATCGACGTCTTGATCGATGACCGTGACGCGCGCCCGGGCGTGAAATTCAACGACATCGACCTGATCGGTTTCCCGCTCCGCGTCGTGATCGGTCCGAAGGGCCTCGCGAATAACGAAGTGGAACTGAAATGGCGCTGGGAAGCCGACTGCCAGAACATTGCGCTCGATTCAGCCGCTCAGACCATTGCGGACGCGATCTCTGCGGAAAGAGTTTCGGGCGAACGTTTCAAAGCGTCGAAAAACTAAAAAAAACT
>JAFQOH010000041.1:0-14772 GCA_017403345.1 Thermoguttaceae bacterium | reverse complement strand
CTCCGCCCTGTTCCGCACCGATAAATCCCGATTCGTCGTAGTATCTATTTCCTCCGTTGATGCCGGATCTGCTGGGGGTGAAGTCAACGAGGATCGTGAAGTCGGTCAGCCCGGCGATCGGATTGCCCGCGACGCTGAAGTAGGCATTTTTCGAGTTTGCTGCGTCTCCGGAACGCTCGAACGTGATGCCGTCACCGTTCGCGTTGAGGTACGGATAGACGCCATTGCCCGCGACACCCGTCGCGACAAGTCCGCCAACACGGTCCGTCCACGTCGCGGATGTTTCTTTGTTCGTGTTTGTGTAGTCTTCCGCGACCCACCACGCAGAGAGGCCGCCTGCCGTCTGTGCGGAAACGTTCTGCGAAACGGTATGCGAAAGCAGCGGAGCACTGAAGCAGGCTGCCAGTAAAATTGCGGTCGTCTTTTTCATTTTTTTTCTAAATGGCTCCTGTTTTGGGGTAATGAAATGGTACATAGACCAATCAAAAACTTAAATACAGAAAATAGTATACACGGAGACCGCAAAAAGTCCATCTTTTTTTTTGTAATTTTGTGTTTTTTTTTGGGGGAAAATTTTTTCAGAATGCTGTTGTTTTTTCGTTTGAGGAGGATTTTGTGGATTTTGGGGAGGGAAGATAGCCTGCCTTTGGGACAAATCGTTTTCGGAAAGAGAAACAGACTTCCGGAAGAGGAGCAACTTCCGGAAGTGCTGAAATCTAACGTTTGGGCCGGATGGTGAGCGTTGGGCCGTCGAGTTCGGCATCGCATGATGCTTCCGCGGCCATCATGGAGAAAAGCTCCTCGAGCGTGGCTTTGTCGGCGGTGACTTCCACGTGTTTTGATGGATCGATGCCGGCCGAACGGAGTTCGCTTTCATCTGCCGAGAGCGTGAGCCCGTACTGAGAGCAGAGCGCTTTGATGTAGGGAAGGAACGGTCCTTTCACGGTCCCGGAAACGGTCTCACCGGGTTTCAGACCGTAGGAACGGGCAGTGTTTTGCGGGGTGCGAGACTGTTTTGCCGTTCCGCTTTTCCGTGAGGTCCCGGACGCAGAGCCGCCGGCGAGCGCTTCGTGAGCTTCCAGCGTTCCGCGTACCAAGAGCTTCGAGCCTTTCCGTACGGTGCGCGTGCCTGGGAGTTTTTGGACTTCTGCGAGCTGGTCCTCCGAAATGTCAGAGGCAGAGTAGGTGCGCGAAATGAGGATGGACTTCGGATCCAGAGGGACGATCTGGGCACCGGAAGACGTAAATTCCAGCGTGAGGTCGAACTGAACGAGGATCAGCAGGACGGCATCCAGCCCGGAAATGTCCATCGGCGCACGTTCGGGCCAGAGATCGTGCGGGAGCTTGGAGAGATCGCGGATCTCGAGCTTCATGGAGTCCGCGACCTTTTCGAGGATGGCCTTGGGTTCCGTTAAATGCTCCCACGCGACCGAGCGCACCGTCAGCCACTTTTTTTGGTCGGCGGCGGAAAGTGCTTCGCGAAGCTCTTGACGTTTTACTGTCAGCAGAGTACGGATCAGAAAGACGGTGCTCTTCGGCGCGGCGAAAAGGAGATCGTCCGGCAGGCGAGAGACTCGGCGATCGTCGGAAAAGAACGTTTCCTGCAGGATCAGGTCTGCCGGCGCGTCTTGAAAAGCTCCAGAGATCGGGAACGCCGGATCGATGCGGCGATCGAGCCAGATCGTCCACCCGGACTGCTGCTCCAGGTCGGCAACGGCTTTTCGGACGGGAGTTTCGTCCCAGAGAACGCTGGTTTCCCGAGTCTGGTTCGGATCATTCTTCGGTCTGGAAATGGAAATTCCGCCGGTTTCGGCACCATGAACGGCAATATCAGTCCATTCCCCTCCCATGAAAATGAGCGCGAAAGATGAACCGAGTAAAAATCCAGGGGCCAAAAATGCAAATCGTCGAATAGATCTCATGACGGGAAACTCCTGTCTGCTTCGGGACTTTGGCAATCAAGTGCACTTCGTCCATTTTGTGTTTCGTGTATCGATCCGTTTATTCTATTATTCTATTTTTCGGTCAAAAAACGGATGGAATGAAGGATTTCTGCTGGTCCGGGCCGTGAAATTTACCGCTGAAAGGGAAAGATGAAAAGGAAGGGAGAATTTCCTGACACGAATTTCACGGAAAACACAAAAAGACACAAATGAATTTTTAAAAATTCAAAAAATTTGTTCGAACAGTCTGTTTTTTAGTGCTTTTTGTGTTAAGATCCGTGTTTCTCCGTGAGTTTTCAGTGGTCTCTATGGGAAATTTGGTGAAATTACGGCTCGGATCGGTACACATTTACCGGAAGAGCCGGATTTCTTTTGGAGAAATTTGCAGAAGTTTGCAGAAGTTTACAGATTCCTCTTGCGCCGTATCCGGATTTTGTGTAAGATGTAGAAAATGAACCGGTTTTCTTCCCCGTTTCGGTTGGTCCTGATCCGGTTTCGCGGCATCATTCCCCGTTTTTAAGGCAGTCCGTTCGTTCCCATTTTATGAAACACGCCCCCGTTTCCGATCAGAAATTTTTTTTCCGTTTTTTCGGAGTCCGTTCCCGTGCGGAAATTCCGAAACTGGGGGCAGGTGTGTCTTTCACCGGAGAATTTGAAAGCCGGCGGTGCTTTCTTTTCCAACTTTTCGGTCTGACTGCGCTGAGTGTTTTGGGGAGCGGCTGTCGTACGATGCGTCTGAAACGTGCGTCGTACTCCACCTACGACGGGGGAGGTCCTGTCGGCGGAAATGCGCAGAATCCGCTTGAAGTTCGCGGTGATCTGGATCCATTTCAGGTCTGGGAGACCGTCGTGGATGTCGTGCGTCTTTATTTTGACCGCATTGCGTACGAGTATCCGTGTCAGCGGCGCGGAAATAATGTGATGGAAGGGCTTCTTGAAACGCATCCGCAGATCGGTTCGACCTGTCTTGAACCGTGGCGCCGTGATTCCGTGACGGCCGATGAGCGCCAGTATGCGACCGTACAGACTGTGCGCAGGATCGCTAAAGTGCGAGTTCGATTCGCAGACGGCCGGTACATTATCCACGTGAGCATCAAGAAGGAACTCGAGGACCTTCAGAAACCGCAGCATATGCGGCTCCCCTCCGCGACGTTTCGTCTCGATACGAAGATCGAGGATCGTGAAGATCCGATCGGCGTTCAGGACAGTCATGAGGGGTGGATCCCGCAGAAACGCGACTATGTGCTTGAGCAGAGCATCCTGAATCAGATCCAGTTTCGTCTGAATCGGACGCATTGAGCATGTCCGGCGTCGGTCGGCTGTGTCGCTTGGCTGTGTCGGAGAGGAGGGCCGGAAAATAGTTGAATTTTTTTAGATTTTTTGGATTTTTCCTGAGGATTTTTTATGGCGTACCTGGTTTCACGCGAGATCGAATTTTGCTACGGACACCGATTGCCGGATCATGGCGGAAAATGCCGTTTTCTGCACGGACACAATGGACGGGTCGAGATTACGATCGCGTCCGAAAAACTTGATCCCAACGGAATGGTCCTCGATTTTGGAGAGATCCGCTCCGGCATCGAAAAATGGATCGACGAGGAGCTGGACCATCACACGCTTCTCTTTCACGGAGATCCGCTCGTTCCGCTTTTGAAAGAGGCTGGGCAGAAAGTCGTGGTCATGGAGACGATCCCCACCGCGGAAAATATCGCGCAGTTCATCTTCCAGAAAGGGGGTGAAATGGGTCTCCGCGTCGTTCAGGTCCGAGTTTGGGAAACGTCGCGGAATTCAGCGGTCTACTCCGCGGAAAACTGAACGTTATGCGTGCCGAAATGTGAAAAGCGGGCCTCTCTGTCAGTGGTGCGCCCGCTTTTTGTTTGAAGATGCGTTCGAAACTGTTGTGAATGCGGATCTTTCGGCAGTGAAGGACGTCAGTGAATGTGCGTTTGACGGCTTGCGGCGACATTCTGTTTGAGCTGACTGATGAAATAGTCCGGATTGTTCTTGAAAGCCTCCCGGTTTTCTTGCGATTTGAAGACGTAATTTCTGTCTTTGTAGCGCAGACCAAATTTTCGGGAACCTGGTTCCGTTTTGTTCTGATCCGCCATCAGGACGATGTCCATTCCATTGAAGACCAGCGCGTAAAATTCAGGGGCATTCTGGAATTTCAGCATTGCCTCTTGACTCTGGAAAAAGTACGTCTGCCCATCATGTCTAAGGGAAAAACCTGCATTTCCGCGTACCCAAATGTTTCGTTCGACCAGTGCGACCGGACAGAAACCGTCAAGCATCGGCATCTCTTCTGCCGCTTTTGTGCTCTGACCCGCCGAAGTTTGACCCGCTGAAGTTTGACCCGCCGAAGCAGTTTGGCCTGCTGCAGGACTAGCCGCAGGAGTCTGACTCTGTTCCGAGACGGGAGAAAATCCGCTTTGCGTCTTTTGCGTCATCGGCATGAGTGCATTTTCATTTTCTCCCGGATCGTCGGAATTCAGCGGATCCAGCTCCAAAAGCTCCACGGAAGGTGCAGTGCGCACGGAAACCGCAGTTGCGGGAGCTCGCTCTTGGCCGTTTTCCAGAGGATCCATCGAGAGCAGATCGCGTTTCTGTATCTGCGGCGAAGCCTGTGCCTGAGCGGGTGCGTCAGTATGTGGTTCAGACAAAAGCGGTTTGGTTTCCGGTGTGCTGTGAAGGGAACTTCCGGAAACGAGTTTTCGTTCCCCTTCAAGGTCTTCTTCCAGACTGCCGTCTAGGCCGTCATCCAGCGTCGGAGCTGCAAGAAGGAGCGAATCTTCCTCGGATCCGGGATCCAGCGCGCTTTCAGTCACGTCATTTCCTGCCGTTTGGCGTTCCATGGAGGAGTGCTGGCTGGAAACGGCGTCATGGGCAGGAGATGGAGCGGACGGAGAAGCAGAGGCAATTTGTGCGGCAGTCTCCTTTTCCAGCTGCATTTTCTCCCAATTCTGTTCCCATTCCGAAGTAAATGGCCGGATCATTGGCGGGATCTTGGTCTGCGAGATCACACCAGAGAGGAATGCCGCGTATTGGGACTGCGTTTGGAATCCCTTGAAACGCGCAAGCTCATTGCCTGCCGGGTCAAGGATCAGATCGGTCGGGAATCCCGTGATTCGGAAAGCCTGGCAGATCTGCGGTTTTGCGTAACCGTCGACCTTCACCAAGACGAAATATTTGCCGGCAAGCGACTGAATGCTTTCTTGAGAAAAGACCTCTTTTTCCATTTTTCGGCATGGCCCGCAGTACGGACTCGAGAAATGGACTAGGATCGGACGCTGAGTCTGAATGCTCGCATTGCGCGCTGCCTCCCAGTTGGTGAACCACCAGCAAAGTGTGAGCAGATCGGGATCTTGGGGCTGATCCCCAGCCGCGGGGCCTGCCGACGTTTGAGGAACGGCTGACTTTGTGTCGGAGTATGCAATTTCCAATGGTGCCGGCACTGCGGGAGTGCTGGGGACGGTATCCGCGGAGGAGACAGCGGCCGGAACGGATCGCGAGGTCGGTTTGGAGGCCGTTTCCGCCTTGGGGCGAGATTTCGCCTTGGTGCCGGACTTCGCCTTGGTGCCGGACTTCGTTTTAGGGGCAGACTTCGTTTTAGGGGCAGACTTTGCCTGCTCTTCGGAACCAGTCGCGTCAGTTCCCTTCACGTCGGAGGCATTCGAGGCTTTTTTCCCTTTGGACTTTTTATGCGTAACCTTCGTCTGGGAGGCCGTTTCCTCTTTTTCAGGATCCGTTTTTCGATCCGTCAGCTCTTGCATTGAGGCGGAGCCGGAATTTTCGGAAACTGCGTCCTGCGTGTTCTGGAGAGGGAGCGGAAGATCAAGAGTCGTGTCCAGTTTGTACGCCGGTTGAGTTTGTCCTGCTTCTGGAATTTGCACTGCTTTTGGAGTTTGTGCTGTTTCTGGAATTTGCACTGCTTTTGTGATTTGTGCTGTTTCTGGAATTTGTACTGCTTCTGTGATTTGTGCTGCTTCTGGAGTTTGCACTGTTTCCGGAGTTTGCACTGTTTCCGGAGTTTGTGAGGGGATGGGAGTGTACGATGGGTGGTAGAGACCAGAATTTACGGAATCGTATCCTCGTGCGTTTCTCTGTGCGATCCGTTCTCTGACAGGCCTGCGTCCGACAAATCGTTCAGCATTCAGAGTGTCCAGCGGGATGAGAGTTCCAAGTAAAAGCGTACCAAGGCCCCCTGTACAGAGCAATCGGCTTCCCAGCCAGTGGATTTGATTTTTCATTTTTCCCCCTAAAAAAATCAACGATTCCCTGCCGATCGATCCAGAGGCGTCAACCAAACGTGACGGCAGCCAAACGTGACGGCAGCCAAACGTGACGGGATCTTGGCAGGATGCCGGTTTCGGATCTTGATTCCCCGATCCTATTTTTTCTGAAAATGCGATTTTTGCAGTGCCGCAGCCGTCTGCCGCGGGATCGCCTTTCAGGAATGGCTGAACTGGTGATTTTGGCAAGTTTACGGTCCTCTTTTTATCGGAAAGTCTTTTCTCAAAATTTGGAAACTTTTTTTAAGGAATACCTGGAATGATTTTACCGATTCTGAGTCAAAAACCGGTTGGAGATCCCGCCAAACTGGAGGTGCGTTTCATTTCGTTTCCGCGGGGTCTTTCACTTTTGGGATCCGGATCCTAAAAAAGAGAGAGTAGAGGACCGGGACGATGAAAAGCGTCAGGAGGGTTGAAAACATCAGTCCGAACATCATCGCGGCAGCCATTGCGTCGAACATAGGGTCTTTCAAAAGGGGGATCATGCCGACGATGACAGTAGCAGCCGCGACGGTGACGGGACGCATTCTTTCTACGGATGCATTTAAGAGAGCCAGAAACGGCGGTCCTTCCTTTTGGAGTTCTTCGTCGATCTGGTCCATCAGCACGACGCCGTTTCGGACGATCATTCCCAGAAGCGACATGACGCCGAGCAGAGCCATGAATCCAAACGGTTTCTGCATGAGGAGGAGACCAGCCGAGATCCCGATCATCGCGAGGGGGACCGTTAGGACGATGATCAGGGGCTGGCGCAGGTCGTTGAAGAGGAAGACGACGACCAAAAGCATCAGGACTGCGGCTGCTGGAAGGTGGGAGAGTACGTCATGTGCAGCTTCCTGAGATTCATGGAACTGCCCGCCCCATTCCATCGTGAAGCCGTCCGGAAGCGGGATCGATTCGATCTTTGGCCGGATCTCCCGCAGGAGTTCCATCCAGGAAATACCGTATGCATCCGCACCGACGACGAGAGCGGGGAGACCATCGTATCGATAGATGGAGGAGTCTTCCCAGAGAAATTCCATTCCGGAGGTCAGCTCTCCCAGTGACGTGCCGCCCGGAAGTGCTCCCCAGATCTGAGTTCCGGAGAGGTTGACCGCATCGTTTTGTTCCGGGACACTGCCGCGCAGGAGAATGGGGAGATTTTGCTCCTTTTCCGAGTAGTTGCCGATCTCGATCCCGCGAGTCCGTGTGAGGAGTGAGTAAAGGAGGGCGGAACGTGATTTTCCGGCATTCTGTCCCTTTAGCGCGGAGTACTTGGGGGAGAGCGTCAGCTGTTTTTCGCGCCAATTGTTCTGGATGTCCAGTGCATTCGGCGAGCTGCGCAGGAGCTTTTCTGCTTCCAGGCCGAGGTGCTGGAGTTTCATGTGATCCGGGCCGCGAAATCGGATCTCGATCTCGTGCGGAGTCGGCATTCCCATGGCGTAACGCTGTACGCGGACCTGTGCCTGCGGAAAGTTTTCCTTCATCCAGGCGCGAACAGGCGAGAGCAGTCGGTCTACGTCTTTGGCTTGCGTGACATTTACCACGATGTGCCCGTAATTCGAGTGTGGAAACTCAGGCTGGTAGGGAAGATAGAAACGCGGCGGACCTGCTCCGATGAACGAAGCTGCCGAGACGATCTGAGCCGGGAGGTGCAGGGCGGCTGCGTTTGGGTCTGTGTTTGGGTCTGCGTTTGGGTCTGCGTTTGGGTCTGCGTTTGGGTCTGCGTTTGGGGCATTTTGGAGTGAGGCATCGAGGTTTCCATTCAGGAGGAAAGTCTCGGCTTTCTTCATTTCGTTGGATACGGTTTCGATGGAGGTTCCCGCAGGAAAACGAAAATCGATCCAGAATTGATCTCGCTGTGCTCTCGGGAAGAAATTTTGGTCGATCTTTTGGAATCCCCAGGCTGCTAGAGCGCAGGCGCAGAGCGTGCACAGGAGAACGGCGTACCTGTTCCGCAGGGTCCAGGCGAGAGCGTTTCGGTAGGCACGGTAAATGGGGCCGGAGTGGGGGTCTGTTACGGAACTTTGCGGCGGAAACTTCACAAAAATGGAGTAGACCAGCGGCGTTTGAAGCATGGCGACGAACCAGCTGATCCCGAGAGAGACTGCGACGACGAGAAAGAGCGAGGCGCAGTACTCTCCAACGTTCGTGGGGGTGAGGTAGATCGGGAGAAATGCGAGCGCTCCGACGATGGTGGCTCCCAGAAGCTGGTGTGAGGCTCGTTGTGCGCCTTCGATGCAGGCCTGGTTTCGTTCCATTCCGCGCTGCATCCGTACGATGATGAGGTCTCCTACCACGACGGCATCGTCGACGAGTATCCCAAGCGCAATGATGAACGCGCCGAGCGAGATCCGCTGAAGGACGATCCCAAGCGGTTCCAGAAAGCACATCGTCGTGAGGATGACCAGAAGCAGACTGCTGGCGATGAGCAGACCGCTGCGCCACCCCATCGACAGCATGACCACGAACGTCACGATGAGGACCGCTTCACGCAGATTTTTGAGAAAAAGCCCCACCGCCTTCTGCACGTCATCCGGCTGAAAGCTGACTTCATGGAGCGAGTACCCGGTCGGGAAGGCTGCGAGTGTGCGTTCTGCGCAGCGTTTTACGTCTTTTCCGAGCTGTACGACGTTTCCGTTTGTACGGGGTGAAATGGCGATCGCAATGGCATCCTGTCCGTTAAATCGAAAGATCTTGGATGGAGGATCTTTCAGAACGCGTTCGACTGCGGCAATGTCGCGCAGTCTCAATTGCGGGACCATTCCGGAGATGGATCCGTCGGCAGCGCGAAGTTTTTGCTGATGCAGCGTGCCTTGAGCGATCCCGCCGGCATGGGAAAGCGCTTTGGAAAATGGGGCAGGGGAGTTTGGACCGGAGATGGATGGTAAAACGCCGGGATCCGCGAGGCTTTGGAGTTCACGGTGTGCCGGATCTGCGGAAAGGAGGAGGTCTTCGATCTCCTGAATGCTGGAGAATTGGCCGGATGGTCGGAGCCGAAGCTCTTCGCCGCCGAGTTTTAGGCTTCCGGAATCCAGCGTGAGATCCTGGGCGGAAAGTGCAGCGAGGATCCATGCCGGTGAAATGGAAAGCTGTGCCAGCCTGGCCTGCGAGATCCGGATCTCGATCTGCTCTTCCGGGATCCCCCAGAGCTCCACGCGTCCAGCTTCCTTCAGGAGACTGAATTCCTTTTGGAGTTCCCGTGCACGCTTCAGTCGGTCTTCTGGAGAGAATCCCTCTCCGGAAAGTGCTAGAACGATGCCGTAGACCTGCCCAAAATCGTCCTGAACGATGGGGGGAAGGGCTTCCGGCGGAAGTTCTCTTTGGATCTCCGCGAGTTTGTTTCGCAAGTCGGTCCAGACTGCGGGAAGTGCGGAGCTTGGGATGCTCTGTTTTAGGTCTGCATAGATGAGTGAGAGCCCCGGCTCCGAATACGAGCGCAGATGCTCGATCTCCTGAAGCCGTCGGCACGCACGCTCCACGTGCACCGTCACGTTCTGCTCCATTTCACGTGCACTGGCTCCGGGACAAAACGTTAGGACGATACCGGTCTTGATCGTGAATTCCGGATCTTCTAGGCGCCCGATGGTCATGCCGCTGAATAGTCCGGCCAGACAGAGCGTCAGTGCAAGAAATCCCACACTCAGCCGGTGATGAACTGCGAATTCTGAAAGCATGCGGACGGCACTCCTTTTGGGGGCGGAGGAAACTGGATTTTATGGGAGCTTTAGGAATTTACGTGAGAGCTAGGGGGCTTGCGGGACGGTTCTACTCCGGAAGCGGGCGGACACACTGCCCTTCCCGCAAAAAACGTGTACCGGAGGCTGCGATGACTTCCCCCGCCTGAAGTTCTCCCGACACGATCACCCAACCGGGGCTCACAAAGCGCACGATCTCGACTCGGCAGGGAACGGCACGGTCATCCGAAGTGATCCGCCAGAGGACCGTTTCGCGGCATTTTCCATCGTATTCTGCAGGCATTTGCGCTTGAGTTTCTCGCCAAGGAGCTGCGCTTAACGAAGAAAGCGGGACGCAGAATTCATTGCGTGACGGCGCAAATTCTACTTCCACGGAGGCTGCCATTCCTGGGAAGAGCACCTTCCCCTGAAGGTTGGAAACACGCACCTCCAGCGGGTAGCCGTGGGTCCCGTTTTGCGGTGTCTGTGCAAGGAAAACCAGGTCGGCTGGAAAGGAGACGTTCGGGTACGTTTCGAATTCGCAGCGAAACGCCGCGATCTCATTTTGCCTGATCCGGAGAGCTTCAGGGAGGACCGTCCGGACGCGAAGCCGCGAGGTTTCCGTAAATGCGAGGATCGGGACTCCTGGAGCCGTGATCTCACCGCATTCGGAGAATTTTCTCGAAACGGATCCCGTGCACGGGGCGCGGAGTATCGTGTCTGAAAGCGCGTCCTCGGCCTGCTTTTTCTGCGTAAGCAGTCCTTTTTTCTTTGCTTCGAGACTGCGGATCTCTTCATTCAGGCCCATTTCGGCATTTTCCAGTTCCTTTTCTGCCGCAACTTTGCCTGCGAGAGCCTGCTCGTGCTGCGTCCGCATCTCGTCAAGCCGGATCTCCGGGATCGCTCCCTCCTGCGCAAGCTGCGTGAATTTTTCCAGATTCTTCTCTGCCGTCTGAAAGAAAAGCTCTGCCGCGTCGCGTTTTTTTCGGAGTATTTCGACGGAACGGTCCCGATTGGCGATCCGAGCATTCAGACCCGCTTGGACTTCCTCCAGATCCGCTTCAGCAGCCGCTTTGGCATTCTGAAAATCTCGCGGATCTAAGCGTGCCAAAACCTCTCCTTTACGCACCATTTGTCCGATTTCTGCGTGGAGCTCTTGGATTTGACCAGGAACGCGGAAGGACAGATGGAGCGTCCGTTCCTCACGTACTGAAGCTGGGAATTTTTGCGTTTCTCCCGAATGAGCAGCCTCGACTTTGCAAAGCTGCACACACGGGAACCGGAGTTTCTGCGCGTCTGCTAGATTCTGTGCGTCTGCCAGTTTCTGTGCGTCTGCCAGTTTCTGTGCGTCTGCCAGTTTCTGTGCGTCTGCCAGTTTCTGCGCGTCTGCCAGTTTCTGTGCGTCTGCCAGTTTCTGTGCGTCTGCCAGTTTCTGTGCGTCTGCCAGTTTCTGTGCGTCTGCAGGATCAGATCCCGCCAGCGGTTGGGGAATTTCAAGCGTGCAGGCAGGAAAGAGTACGCAGAGAATGAAAAAAAGTGCGAGAAAGAGCCGATGCGGATCCCGCGGAAGGAAACGGCTTTCCCTCAGTTTCTTTTGGGATCCAACTGCGGAGGGACGGGAAAATGAAAGCCTGCGGAACATTCAGGAACCTCTATGCCGGGAAACGGGTAATGAAGGAAACGGAAGACGGAACTCTTAAAAAAACGCCCTCCATTTCATTATGCACGAGAGTCAATGGGGGACTGAAAGAGTGAGAGAGAAGATCGGGAGAGACTGGCAGAAACGAAAAGAGGACCGGGAACTAAAATGTACGGCCCTCTTTTCATTCGAGACTTTCGGCAGTGGAAAGTTCGGTCAGGGCGCGGGTTTGAATCCCTCCGCCTTGATGAACCACTGGCCGTTCCGCGGAAAACCGGGAGCTTCACCTTTTTCGCGATCGACTTCCGGTGCTCCGTCCCATCCGCCAGCCATCATGCCGATCGCGTAGAGCAGACCGCCGTTTCCGGGAAGGTATGGGCACGGATTGTTCGCGTTGACGCCGCGCAGATCATGGACGTTTCGCGGACTTTCATGCAGCAGAATGTCCACCGCGATCTCCGGCTCGCCCACTCGTGCTGCACACATGGCGGTCCACGGGAAATCCCAGCCCCAGACACGGTCCCAACGCCACGTTTCGTAGACTTTCCGAAGCGTACGGCGCGCGATCTCCGGATCGACCCCTTCCGTCGGCGGGATCATGCCGTAAACGCCGACCGGATTCGGATGCTCCCAGTTGAATTTCTCGTACGAGTTGATCCAGTCCGGAGAGTGGAGCCAGACGGTCTCGTTTTCCGGAAGGCCTGGATGCGTCGGAAGCGGAGCCAGATGGTCTGCGATCTCATCCCATTCCGCGACCCGCTCTTTTCCCATGCGTTCCCGCCACGTGTTCGCCAGGCGCAGACCGAAACGCCAGTACGCCAGATCGAAAACGGAGTCTTTCACGATCCCGGTCTCGCTCGGCGGCATGACCGGAGCCAGATGCCAGACCCCTTCCGCGTCCTTTTCCGGATACGATGCCATGAATTTCGCGGTCTCGTCCAAAATCTCCGCCCACTTTTCGAGCGTCGCGGCCGTCGGACGGTTTCGGTACTCCAGCTCGGCAAAAATCATGGGGTGCGGCTGTTTCCAGAGCAGGACCTGATTTCCGACCCACGGAGCCGTCCGTCCTTCCGGTCCTGTGCACTTGGGCCACTGTGCACCCGCGTATCCGAGCTGAGCCGCCAGTTTTCGTGCGACAGGGAGGTTTTTGCGGTAGCAGTCCAGCGCACGGTCGGAAAGTTCCTGACGGTCCCAGAGTGAGTAGTGCGCGAGATGCCAGTAGATCATTTCGCCATGGTACCGTCCGCGCCAATTGTCGGTCCCTAAAAGTCCCGTTTCCGGCGGCGGATAGCTTCCTGCGGAATTCGTGCGCATGAGGTACTGCGAGAGGACGATCCGGCGTTCAAGTTCCTTCCAGCGCGGGTCTTTGCTCAGAGAAAGATCTACTGCCGCACCGGAAAGCCAGTACGTTTCCCATTTTCGGGCCGTTTCCGCGCGAAGTGTTTCGAAGACCTGTTTTCGTGCCTCGATCTTGGGCCAGCCGTCGTGGAAGGCACAGAAAAACTCGCAGAGTTCCCCGTCCGTTGAAATCGTCAGCGCGTGGCTGTCCGGATCGATCTGGAAGGCCGAATTCTCGCCGCACTGGAGAGAAACGAGGTACTCGAAATCATCGACCTTGCGCAGGATCTGTGCGTTTCGGGTGGAATTTCCCGGCAGAACGCGCGTCTCATGCCGTGAATTGGGGCCAAACTCGCCCGACCAGCGGGTCATTTGGATCGTTGGGTACGGAAACTCGACACTCACGAGCAGTTTGCCTTCCGCGAGCAGACTAGACTTCACACGTGACGCGAGCAGGTCTGCATCCATCGAAACGAAGGTCTCGACGCGGACCGTCTCGCCGTCCAGCTCGAATTCCGCAGTGTGCAGGCCGGTCCAGAGATCCATTTTACGTGAGATCGGACGGATCTCCTGCGGTGTGACTGCGTTGCCGTCCGGCCGGAACAGGCGAATACGCGCAAGGTCGGCACGATGCGGATTGTCGCGGAGCCACTGCCGAAGTGCCTGTTTTTCAGGCGGAAAAGAGTGGTCGCCTTTGAAAGTATTGCGTCCTTGCTGGAGCGTCCCCGTTTCCGGAACATCTGCTTTGGTGAATCCCTCCGGAAGCGGATTGGAATGCCAGCCCCAGTGCGCCATCGTGTTTCCTCGCGTCGTCTGGAGGCCCGTGAAGTCCACGTTGAAACAGAATTCACCGTTTCCGAGCGGGATCTCAAGATTGGGATCAAGACTCTGAATGAAATGGCGGCTCACGACGGACTGCCGGTCGATCTTTTCCAGCGAAAAAACGGGAACTGTGCAGGAAAGGAGACCAAGAAAAACGGTCAGTGTCAGGGGGAAACAAAATCGGCATGGAAATGCGAATTTTTTGAGGTTCATGATTTTTTCCATTCGGTTGGAGGGAAGGGGAAACTTTCATTTCGGAAGGAGCTGCGCCGGAAAAACAAAACGGGACGTTTACTGAACGCGGCGGAACTCCAGTTCCTGAAGCTGAACGTCAAACTCCCGCGGAGCGAGTTTCAGAAGGACCGGGCCGCGGGGAAGTTCAAGTTCAACGGCAGGTGCACGTTGGTCCGGGACGCGAAATTCGACTTTCCGCCAGTTCGGGGAAGAGTCCAGCGCCCAGCACGGAAAGTGGATCCCCTGCGGAGTCTTGTGCGTCCAGTACGTGACCTGGAGGGAATCATGCTTGGGATCCGGAGCCAAAACTTTTGCTGAAAGCCGGTACGCGCCGGGAGTTTGGACCCAGAGACGGAAGAAGGTCTCGTTCTGGATCTCGACGCTTTGAGGAACGGGAATCGAGGCACTTCTGACGGCAAAATTGGAAAAGAAAAGCCCCGAAGAGACGGGAAGACGGAAGGTCTCGCCCGGTTTCAGATCCAGGATCGGAAAATCTTCGGGGAGTGTTTCCGGGATCCTTTGACCGGGGAGTTCTTGACCGGCGGATCCCAGTACGCGCGCCATTTCCGCGTGCCAGCGGCTGCGCAGTTCCGCATACTCGGCAAACTGCGGATGAAATTTCTCCAGAAATCTGCGTCCGACCTCTGTTCCGTTTACCGTCAGGATCCCCGCAGGACCTTCCCAGCCTGACGGTACCTGGAAAAGATCGCGTTCCAGAACAGAAAGCAGTACCATGGACTCACTCTGCGGCTGAGCATTCTGCGTCGGTGCAGTCTCGGAGTTTCTCGCAGTCTCGGAGTTTCTCGCAGTCTCGGAGTTTCTCGCAGTCTCGGAGTTTCTCGCAGTCTCGG
>JAFQOH010000040.1:0-23718 GCA_017403345.1 Thermoguttaceae bacterium | reverse complement strand
GAAAGATGATCCGAAAGATGATCCGAAAGATGATCCGAAAGATGATCCGAAAGATGATCCGAAAGATGATCCGAAAGATGATCCGAAAGATGATTCGAAAGATGATTCGAAAAAGACTTTGAAACGCAAACTGAAGCTGAAACTGAAAAATCTGATTCGTCGTAAGCGCTGGGAGCGTCTTGCATTGGAGATCTATAGATTGATGCCGGAAAAAGAGGCAGATTGCGCTCATTCGAGGTCGGATATTTGGGGGAAATTGATCAATAAAGTCAGGTCTAAGGATGGATCTTATCGCTTTTCATCGTTTTCCGATGCTGTCCAAGATGAATTGACATCTCAAATGAAGGTCTGCTTACCTATTTGTGAGGCTCAATGTAAATTGCCCCTTCCTTCTGAGGGAAAAGCGGAAAAATCTGACCGATCAGGGATCCGCCTGGAACTGGAAGATGATGCTTCTCTGGATCTTCGTATCGAGGCCTATACTCGTTTGCTGGCAAAGCTCGAGAAGCCAGAGCTGAAGGAATATGTGGAAATTTGCTGGGATATTATGGCCGCGTGGCTCATTGAGCAGGAAAAAAAGGTAGATAAGTATAACGAAGAGCTGGATAATATACAGAAGCTGGAGTATACGCCAGGAACTCGGCCCGTGCTTCCCCTCGAACAATTGGTGTATCTTGCAGAAGAACCATGGGATCTGCTGAAGGTAAAAACGGAGGCTTGGAGCGGCAGTGTACTCCAAGGAAGACCTCGGCCCAGGATCAAAGCGTATAAAGGGGATGAAGGGATCGAGGCGTGCAATATTTCCCGAGAGCTGTTGCTTGTATTGGGGAGTGTTAAAGACCGCAACGTCCAGATCAACATCCTCGCCATGGTTCTAAAATCACTCTTCAGTTCCAAACCTTCCGACGAAGATACGGCAGAAGTACGGAATTTGCGGCAAGAGCGAAAAGACGAGATGAGGAAGTTTCTCCTCCCAAAAGGCGAAAAATTTCCCAAAGACAGCAAGACATTGGAATATTATGTCGAGAAGAAGTTCTTTGTGGAATCCGTACCATCGAATCTGGGGGAATACATAGAAGTAATAGCCAGCTCAGATACTCCTTCTTCTTCGAGGCGGCAGAAGGAGAAATACCGTAAAAAGGAAGAGGATATTTTGGCGCAATTTGTTCCGGAATTGTATAACTCCGATAACAAACATGCTTTGGAAAACCTCCTTCCGGAGCGAGAACTCGATAAGCTGTTTAACATGGCGATCCGGGAACTGAAAGTGGCAGAGCTTCTGGAACGCATCTATCGGCTGTGGCGTAATTATTCCGAAGCGAAACTGTATGTGTATAGTGATAGGTATGCCTATTATAAAAATGAGGCGGCTGAGGCGGCTGAGGAGGATTACGAGGATGACGAGGATAGCAGGGATTTTGTGGTTGTCGAAGATGTCGAGGAGACGGAGATAAACGAAATACATCCCCGACTTTTTGTTTATCCCTATGACATCAAGAAAGGTGATAAGAATATATGGCATACCTATAATGAATTTGCGATGAAGCACTCGCATTTAGCGATCGTGCTTTGGGATGGTTCTTCGGTCGGCGCGGACCACGACAGCTACCAAAACAGCATGGAATGGGCTGTGCGTTTCAAGCTGGAAGGATATGCGGGCGGTGAGAAGCAAACCGATATGGATGAGCTGACCCAGCCGGCGAACGGTCCGATCCTGCATATTCGTACCCATTGGGAAGCGGTCACGAAACATCTTAACCGGATGCATGAACGCAAAACGACATGGTGGAAACCATGGAAATGGCTCTCCGATGAGCAGCCGGACCGATTCCCAGCCCGTTATTATCCTGATGATGCCCGGATTTCCTATGAAGATGAAAATGGAAAGCGTCAGCTCGCGCTCTCGAGTTTTCCGGAAGTCGAACCGGGCTGGTGGTCCAATGCTGCCACACAGCGCGACATGGAAGAGTGCATCAATACACTTGGGGCGGTAAATAATATTATTCAAAAGAAATTCCCGCTAAATCCAGATTCCGGTTTTCTGAAGAAGGAGACCTATGAAGAGTATATCGAAAGTATGTATTCGATGTGTGACTCTCCTATGGAAGTGGACAACAAACCCTACATTCCCTATCCGAGAAAAAAGAATCGCCAGATCTTCACTCACTTGCAGGTCATCGATGAACTTGCGGTCCATTTCAGCAAGAAAATGAAGGGACTGCTTAATTGGTTCTATTGGAGTATGTGCGCGGTGATCGTTTTCAGTTGTCTGCTTATTATTACTCATGAGGGGTTTTTCAGGGCTACGAATGCCCCTGATATAATTAATAGCAAGATACCGTGGTCGGAGTTATTTAACAAAATAAAAGGCTCCGGAGATGTAGCTGGACATGAAAATCAGGAAGGCTCCGGAGATGCAGCTGGACATGAAAATCAGGAAGGCTCCGGAGATGTAGCTGGACATGAAAATCAGGAAACCTCCGGAGGTGCACCTGGAAATAAAAATCAGGAAACCTCCGGAGGTGCACCTGGAAATAAAAATCAGGAAACCTCCGGAGGTGCACCTGGAAATAAAAATCAGGAAGGCGCCAGAAATTCGGCAGAGTCCCATAGCAACGCATCGTTTATTGAAATTTTGGATCCCTTCAGTGCCTGGAATGAATCAGGTCCTCGTCCGTCTCTTGTTGGGCCGCCGGTACACTTTGTGATAAGTTGCGTGCTGTGGCTTGGCATCTTGTGTGCTATTGTTGGGGGATTATGGGGGCTCTATAGGTATATTGGGCAATTGCTAAAAACAATATATAAAGGGTTAAAAGAACTATTCCAATGGATGATAGAGAGGCGGTTGCCTTGCCTTGTGGCAGTGTCGGTGGTAGGTGTATTGATCTGGCTCATTATAATAAGCGTGAATTTGCTAAATACTGCCGAGAAAAACGAACAATGGATAATCCTTTTCCTATTCCTATTCCTATGGTGCTTCGCCTTATTGTGTCTGTGCATGATAGCTGCTCTTTGGTGTATTGTTATGTATCGTTGGAAGAATCCCCATATCCATTACTACCGTTTGCGTACGCTGACAGAATGTCTGCGAGTGCAGTTTTACTGGAATATCATGGGAAGTGGGCGGCATGTTTCCGGCAGTTTTCGTTCCCAGCAGATCGATGCGGTGACTTGGCTGCGAACGGCTCTGAACGGTGTGGAGGTCACACTGAGAAGAAATGAGTCGGAACCGTGGGATATAAGAAACCGTGTGCGGATGCTGGATAAGGTTTGGCTTGAAACGCAGAAAAACTATCATGACAAGCGTTTGGTAAGCCGGCTTGGGTATAAACTTTCCAAAGACCACCTCACGCAGAAGCTGGATATTCCGGAATTTGGACTTATTCATGGACTTTGGAAATGGATTTTGCCGTACTGGAATGGTTTGGTTTCATTGGTTCCTCTGGCGATTTTTATCGCGGGTGCAATGATCTACACATACAAGATGGAAAATTTCCTTTTTAACGCAATACAGAAAGAGGAAACGCAACTTGGCATGTGGATCGTGATGCGGATCATCATCTTTGGTATTATTCCCATCCTCCTCCTGAATAGGTACTGGAAGGAAAAAATCCGTCAGCGGGAAAAGAAGGACGATATGCTTGAAAAACTGCATGTGCCTTATGTGCTGGCAGACTATCTTCTGGATACGATTTTGGATGAGAGTTCAACAGAAGAGGAATTTACCAAGCAGCAGCCTGGTGAGAAAAAAACGGCGAAAGATCGGTGCCATGAGATCCTGCATCATCTTGGGGTGGAGGTCCTGGCGAAGAGGATCGATTGGCTGTTGGCGGTCCATAAACGAAATCTCAAATCACCCAAATAAGGTGTTGGGATAAAAGAAAGAATGCACACAGGACAGACCAAATGGCGGATCTTGTGTGCATTCGTGCGTTTGGGCGTCCGATGCGGGACTACTTGTTGCGGTTGTCGACCACGCGGTTCATCTTGCCTTCGCTGCGTCCGAGCGTGTACGGCTGAACGAGCGTGACTTTCACCGAAAGACCGATGATCTGCGAGATGGAGTGCTGGATCTTCTTCTGGAACTGCTCGACCGACGCCACCGTGTCGCTTACCGCGTCCGGAGTCGCTTCAACGCGGACTTCGATACGGTCCAGTCCGTCGGGGCCTTTGTCTAGGACGATCTGGAAGTGCGGCGAAGCTCCCTCAACACGCAGAATACCCGTCTCGATCTGCGACGGGAAGACGTTCACGCCGCGAATGATGAGCATATCGTCGCTGCGGCGGCGGATCGGACGGATGCGTCGGATCGTTCTTCCGCAGGCACACGGTTCGGTGTCGATCGTGGTGATGTCGCGCGTTCGGTAACGCAGCATCGGCATCGCGTCCTTACTGAGCGTCGAGAGGACCAACTCGCCTTCCGTACCGTCGGGCAGAGCTTCTCCGGTCGCCGGGTCGATGATCTCGGGGTAGAAGTGGTCTTCGAAAATGTGCATTCCGTCCTGGAAACAGCATTCCGCGCCGACGCCCGGACCGCAGATCTCGGAGAGTCCGTAAATGTTGAACGCCTTGATCCCGGCCTGTTCTTCAATGTAGTGCCGCACTTCTTCCGACCAGGGTTCTGCGCCGAATGCACCGAATTTGATCGGGAACTCGCGCATGTCGATCCCCATCTGGAGCGCTTTGTCGATGATGTGTACGAAGTAGCTCGGCGTGCAGCCGACACAGGTGACGTGGAAGTCGCGCATGAGCATCAGCTGGCGTTCCGTGTTGCCTCCGGAGATCGGAACGACCGTGCATCCGAGTTTCGACGCGCCGCCGTGAAGTCCCAGACCGCCCGTGAACAGACCGTAGCCGTAAGCGACCTGAACGATGTCCGCATCCGTGACGCCGTAGCCGACCAGACAGCGTGCGACGACTTCGTCCCAGACGTCAACGTCTTCTTTCGTGTATCCCACGACGATCGGTTTGCCCGTCGTACCGCTGGAGGCATGAAGACGAACGACTTCATTCAGCGGAGAGGCGAACAGACCATAGGGGTACGTGTCGCGCAGGTCGTTTTTCATGGTGAACGGGAGTTTCACGATGTCGTCGATCGTGCGGATGTCGTCCGGCGTGATGCCTTTTTCGGTCATGCGCGTCCGATACAGTTCTACGTTTTCGTAGGCACGCTTCACCATGCGCTGAAGTCTCTGCGACTGAAGCTCGCGAAGCTGTTTTTGGGGAAGATAATCGGGAGCGCTGACGGGATGATACGCGGGGATATTGGAGGAATTCGTCATGGGAAATCCTGATTTTCTGAAAAAACAAAAGGTTTGGGAAACGCAGCCGGATCCAACGTAAAACGCCGGCTGCTGGATATTTTCAGTATATCGGGTTTCACGATTTCGTCCACTCCCCCCGCCGTGCTGAAAATGGTCTGAAATCCATAAAATTTTAAAAAAACGCAGGATCTCTAACCCAAACAGGGGGGGCAAAGAAAAACACGGAAAAGTTTTCACCTTCCCGTGTTTCCGAAATGAAAAATGAGCGTTTCGTAAAAATTATTCCTCTACGGTTTCTTCAGCTTCCGTTTCCGCTTCTTCTTCAGCCTCTTCTTCAGCTTCTTCTTCAGCTTCTTCTTCAGCCTCTTCTTCAGCCTCTTCTTCAGCCTCTTCTTCAGCCTCTTCTTCAGCCTCTTCTTCAGCCTCTTCTTCAGCCTCTTCTTCAGCCTCTTCTTCCGTTTCAGTTTCCTCACTGCCATACAGGGACGAGTACATATTCTGGAATGTTTCGCGATCCGTACAGGCCTCCGCCAGCTTGCGGGTATCTTCGGAACTGTCTCCCGCTTCAATGAACGCTTCAAGCAGCGCTTTGGTGTCCCGAAGTACTTTTTCGCGTTCATAGTCAGGAATAATTAACAGTTTTATGAGCAGAATTCCCGCAGTCCTCTGAGCAGGTGAATTGCCGTCTGCATCGGTAATGTCGGCGGAGAACCCCTGTTCTGCAAGATATTTCACGATCTCCGCAGATCCTGCGTAAAACATGGCATTGCGTCCATCCGGGTCTTGCAACTCTTTCAGCTCGAGATCCTTTGTCTTTTTCATATGCTCCATCAGCAGTTGGGACGTTTCCATACCGCCGACCGAGAACGCTTTGAAGAGCGGTAAAATGCCGTTTTCATCCGCGATCCACGGATCTGCGCCATTGTCCAGAAGAAGCTGCATGGATTCGATGTCCCAAATAGTTTTTCTTTCATTCACACTGAAAAGTGTATTATTTGCCGTATATGCAAGCGGTGTGTTTCCTTCGACATCCTGCAGGTTGACATCTGCCTTCATTAGGACCAATATGTTGGTCACAAGCGGGAGATAGTTCTCGGTCGAAATATGGAGAAGCGTGGATCCTTCCGAATTTTTCATGTTCGGATCGTTTCCATTCTCAATGAGTCTCGCAATAACGACGATATAGTATTGCTCGATCTGTGTACGTTTTTGGACAGCTTCACGATGGATCTCTACTGCCTCATCTTCGGAGGCTGTTTCACTAAGTTTTGCATTCGTCACACTCATCATGGCGGCGACTTCTTCCTGCATTTTTTCAATAAGCGTCTGCAGGAAAGTCTTTCCTTCTCCGTCGAGTTCCGACAGATCCAGTTTGCTCATGCTGAAAACACCGATCAAGCTGTCCTTACGGTCCGCGATCACTTTTCGAAAGATCGAGGCGACATCACAGCCGGCATCAACATAAAGGTCGATGATCGCTGCATATTCCTCGATTTCGGCTACCAATCCTGCACCTTCCTCGTTCAGACGTTTAGCATCTTCCTCGATCGCGGCCTCTTCCCGCTCGATGGCGGATCTTTCGGTTTCGAAATTAAAGGGGGTAAGAGCTATGGGGGGCTCGATTCCCAAATTTCGGAGTCCTCCGAAGTTGCTTCCATTGGCTTGGGTGACTTGGCGGTTATACTCATCAATGCGTTTTTGCAGATCCTCCATACGTTTCTGCAATTCCGCAGTTTTTATCGCTCTTTTTTCTTCAAATTTGTTGTAATTTTCAATTGTCGCAGGAGCGTTTTCCAGCTGAACTTCCAATGCTGTCAGTTCCTCGTTATTTTGAAGCATTGGATCGATCCCCAGCTCAAGCAATGTTGCGACAATAGCTTTTTTCGTAGCTTTATGGAGCAGTGTATTTCCGTTTTCATCCTGATAAGCGAAGTCAAACTCCCCGCGATGCTCTTTCATTACCGTGAGGATCTCCTCGTCGCTTACCCAACGTTCCACTACGGAACGATGCAGTTTCGCACCATTTTGAATGAGTGCAAGAGTCATGCTGCGGTCCTCGTTCCTTACTTCCAAGGGAGTTTTTCCCTCATTGTTAGCGAGGTTGATGTCTACAAGCTGTGCCAGGATCGGAACACATTCCGTGTTCGTGACTTTATGGAGCAGCGTATTTCCGTTTTCATCCTGATAAGCGAAGTCAAACTCCCCGCGATGCTCTTTCATTACCGTGAGGATCTCCTCGTCGTTTACCCAACGTTCCACTACGGAACGATGCAGTTTCGCACCATTTTGAATGAGTGCAAGAGTCAGGCCGCGGTCCTCGTTCCTTACTTCCAAGGGAGTTTTTCCCTCATTGTTAGCGAGGTTGATGTCTGCGAACTGTGCCAGAATTGGAACGCATTCCGTGTTCGTGACTTTATGCAGGAGTGTGTTTCCAGCTTCATCCACGCAGGCGAGATCAAAATCTTTGCGATATTTGCTGACCATGGAGAGGAATTTTGCGGAATTGAGTTTTTCCAGCAAAATATCCTTCTTTGGTTTTGAGGAACACAGGAGCATCGAATTCAGAAGCCAAGGATCGTTAAAATCATCGGACTCCAAGGCGATCTCCATGCACGTTTCTTTATCCAGCGACAGCCAGTAAACTCCGTGAGCTATCATCGTGTGGTCGGCTTCGATCAAACTGCGGAATGGATCCGTGAGATCGTGCGTAAGGGCGTTCGTTCCCCAAATCGCCAGTACTGTCAGAATAAGAACGAGCACGGAGGAAAGCAAAAAAGAGGGTTTCCGTACCGGTTTGAACCCTTTGTTGAATTCTGTCAGGTAATAGCTCCGCGTCAGTTTCGGGAAATTCTCAACGAAATTTTCCATGGGAAACTGAATGGAAAGGATCAGGGCATGTGTGTAAACGTCGTCAAACTGTTTTCTTTCCTCTTCGGACAGCGCGTCTTTCAGCGTGCCGAAATAGTTCAGCGCATCCTGATACTGCTGCGGTTTCGGAGTGTTGGATTTCGGAGATACTTGGGAAATATCAAAGTTATTTTTGGCCGACGGCGAATTCGCACAGATCCTGGCAAGGCATCCAATATAGTAAAAATGGGATTTCATAGGTTTTTCCTTTCAAATGATCATGTAGTTTGGAATTAAGGTCTAGTGAATGCGAAGATCCTGATTTCCCATAGGGAGACCGGAAGATTTGATTTTTTCAGGGGCCGTGTGTAGCTGAATGGATAAAATCAGGCGCATAACGAGAATCACGAGCGGGCCTGCGATCGGGAGCACGATGATCGGAGCCAGCCAAAGGATCCGCCAGAGGGAACGGTACCAGCTGCGGGTCTCCAGATAGCTTGTGGCGGCTTCGTCAGAAAGTTCCTCTTGCGTGCGGATCGTCTTGGCGTCATAGGGGAACTTCGGGCGAATGAAGTAGTGGTAGCGGAGGAACATTTCGAGCAGGATGATCGCTCCGACCGCATACAGAGTCACGATCGTCTGGATCCATTGGAAGTCAGTGTTCCAGCAGGGGAATATTATTCCGATCAGGAAGATGGGAATGAGGATAAGCTCTCCCCACTTCGCATGTTGGTAGATCATCACATTCTGGTACATTTTGCATTTCTTGCACGGAACGCTCCGTAAAGCAGTGTCTAACTTTTTTTCGATCGCTTTGGCAAGTTTCTGACGGGTCCATTCCTCTGTGAAATCTGAGGAAGTGGCAGTTTTCGAGATTTCATACTCGATCAGCGAGCCGCAATGCTGACAGATATGGATCCGTTTGAATTTTATGTTTGCAGTTCCCCTATAACTCATGACAATTCTCCCAAATTATTGGAAATTGAAAAACGTATATTGATTTTATCTGTTTTCGGTATACGGATAGACTGTGCAGAAATGGAATCGCAAAAAATAGTCTTGTGTGGGTTGGGAAAGATCGGAAAGATATTCGTCGGCGGGGGTTGCGCAAATTATATTTTGTGTTAAAATGGATGAAGATTTAGGGAATGTTAGACGATTTAAACCGTATTCCCAGAATAGAAACCGTTTTTTCCTGGAGTCCCTTTTTATGAAAACGAATTTCCATTTTTTTCAGTCTCTTTCCTTGTATGGTCTGATTTTCATGCTTGCGTTTTCCTGCGGCTGCGTACCGAAGGCTGATCGCGAGATCATGAATGTCTCGTACGATCCGACTCGGGAATTTTATGAGGCGTACAATGAAAAGTTTATCGAACGCTGGGCTGCGGAACATGACGGAGAGATCATCGCGGTCGATTCGGCACACGGCGGTTCCGGTTCGCAGGCGAAAAAGGTGGCGGACGGACTTCAGGCGGATGTGGTGACGCTGGCGCTTGGGTATGATGTGGAACTGATCGGCGAGAAGATTCCCGGTGCTCTGAAAGAAAACTGGACGCAGGAATTCGAGAACAACAGCTGCCCGTACTTTTCGACGATCGTGTTTTTGGTGAAGAAGGGGAATCCGAAGAATATTCAGGATTGGAGCGATCTTGCGAAAGAGGACGTTGCCGTCGTGACGCCGAATCCGCGAACTTCCGGCGGGGCGCGCTGGAATTATCTTGCCGCGTGGGGGTGGCAGCTGAAACAGGATCTCGGAACGCTGGATCCTGCGTTTCTGAATGCCCCGGCCAATGCGGAGAAAGTCGCGCAGGCACAGAAGAATGCGTTTGAATTCGTGAAGAAGATCCACCTGAACGCCAAAAATACAGCGATGCCGGAAGGTGCGCGCGCCGCGACGAACATTTTCGTGCGAGACGGAGTTGGCGATGTTCTGATCGCGTGGGAAAACGAAGCGCTCGTGGCGGTCCGAGACGGTAAAAACGCTGATTTTGAGATCGTTTATCCGAGCCTCTCCATCGTAGCGGAACCGCCTGTCGCGATCATCAACACGACGGTAGATACGAAAGGGACCCGCGACATTGCGGAAGCGTATCTGAAATACATGTATACTCCGGAGATCCAGCAGCTCATCATGGAGCATTGCTATCGTCCCTGCCGGTCAGAAATTTTGGCCGAAAAAAGGGATGTGTTCAAAGATCTGGAGCTTTTCATGTTCGGCGATGTTTTCGGTACTTGGAAATCGGTGCAGGAAGAGCATTTCTCCAGCGGCGGTCTCTTTGAGCAGATGATGAGCGAGTGACGGACACCGAGATCGTCCGTGCCGAATCAGAAAAAAGCGTTTTTTCAGAAAAGGTCAGGCAGAGAAATGTTTCGACGTCAAAAACGAGTTTTGCCGGGTTTTCGTCTCACGATGGGCCTGACGCTGGTTTACCTGAGTCTGCTGGTGCTGATCCCGTTTGCCGGTCTGATCCTGACCGTCGGCGGGATGAGCTGGGATGAGTATTGGGTGAGCGTCACGTCTCCTCGCGTCCTCGCATCTTTCCGTCTCACGTTCGGCGCTGCATTTTGCGCAGCAATGATCAATGCCGTCTTTGGTTTCATCGTCGCGTGGGTCCTTGTCCGCTACCGGTTTCCGTTCCGCCGTCTCGTGGATGCGATGGTGGATCTTCCTTTTGCGATGCCGACGGCAGTTTCCGGCGTCGCGCTCCTTGCGCTTTTCAAACGTCTCGGAAATGCGCTGGATGTGAAGATCGTCTTTACGGAATGGGGCCTTCTTCTTGCGCTGACATTCATTGGCCTTCCGTTTGTCGTTCGGACGCTCCAGCCGGCGATCGAGGACATTGAGAAGGAGCTTGAGGAAGTCTCCGCCAGCCTCGGCGCGAATCGGTGGCAGACCTTCCGTCTGGTCATTTTTCCGTCGCTTCGTCCGGCGCTCTTTACTGGTTTTGCAATGGCGTTTGCCCGGGCGCTCGGCGAGTACGGCTCCGTCGTCTTCATTGCGGGGACTGCGATGCCGATCGTTTCGATCGAGATCGCGAAAAACCTTCAGGGAAGTCAGGAAGATATGATGGTTGCTGTGGCTATTGCGACAACGATGCTTATCGCGTCGTTCCTGATCCTGTTCTGCATCAATTTCATGCAGTTCTGGATGAATCGCCGATACATGGAAACGAACTGAGATTGGAGGAAATTTCATGTCTATCGTCCGCGGAAATACCGATGAACCTGCTTGGGTGCGCAGGCTCCTGATCCTCATCGCGATCACGTTCATGGCGCTTTTCCTGCTTTTACCGCTCGTGCTCGTCTTTTACTGTGCGTTTGAGGAAGGACTCACGACCTACTGGGAAGCGCTTACCGACCGACGCACACTGCGCGCCATTGGAGTGACGCTGCTGACTATCGGGATCGCTGTGCCGATGAACGTCCTGTTCGGCATCATGGCGGCATGGTGTCTCGGAAAATTCAATTTTTGGGGCAAAAGTCTCCTCATTTCTCTCATCGACCTTCCGTTTGCGGTTTCACCGGTCATCGCCGGGCTTCTGTTCGTCATCCTTTTCGGAATGCACAGTGTGCTGGGAGACTGGCTCCTGAGCACATTCGGCATCCGGATCCTGCATTCGACGACCGCGACGGTCCTCGCCACGATGTTCGTGACTTTCCCGTTCGTCACGCGGGAACTTCTTCCCATCATGCAGGCCCAGGGAACGGAAGAGGAGCTGGCGGCACGGGTACTCGGGGCGAATGGGCTTCAGATCTTTTTCCGAGTCACGCTTCCGAATATCAAATGGGCACTCCTTTACGGTGTGGTGCTCTGTAATGCACGGGCAATGGGTGAGTTCGGCGCGGTGAACGTCGTGAGCCACGGCGGGAAAAACAACACCCTCTCCCTCCTCATTTACGAAACGTACCAGTCGGATCTTGTTGCGGCGTTTGCCGTCTCGACGCTTCTGGCGCTCATGGCGATCGTGACGCTGGTGCTGAAAACGTGCATCGAGATGCGCACCGCCAGTAAGGAAGGCAAGCCGGTCTGACCGGTTATTTATGGAAATTTCAACCCAAATCAAAACTGGAATCGCTCCAGTCCTGCTAAAATGAGTATCGAAGTTCAAAACATTACGAAATCGTTCGGAAATTTCCTTGCGCTCAATGACGTTTCCCTTTACATTAAATCGGGGGAACTCGTCGCGCTCCTTGGACCGTCCGGCTCCGGAAAAACGACGCTTCTGCGCATCATCGCGGGGCTGGAAGAGGCCGACGAGGGAAGCGGACCGATCCTTTTCAACAATCGGAACATGAAAGACTCGAAGATCGGTGACCGCGGCGTCGGGTTCGTCTTTCAGCACTACGCGCTTTTTCGGCACATGACGGTCTTCGAAAATGTGGCGTTCGGGCTGCGTGTCCGTCCGAGAGCCACTCGGCCTGACAATGGAGAGATACGACGCCGTGTGCTGGAGCTCCTGCGCCTGGTTCAGCTCGATACGCAGGCGAACCGGTATCCGCACCAGCTTTCCGGGGGGCAGCGTCAGCGTGTCGCTTTGGCGCGTGCACTGGCTGTCGAACCGCAGGTCCTGCTTCTGGATGAACCGTTCGGCGCTTTGGATGCGAAAGTCCGCGTCGAACTGCGTCAGTGGCTCCGCCGTCTGCATGACGAGATCCATCTCACGAGCGTTTTCGTCACGCACGATCAGGACGAAGCTCTGGAACTGGCGGACCGCGTTGCTGTCATGAATGCCGGGAAGATCGAACAGTTTGCGACGCCGAATGAAGTTTTTCACAAACCTGCGACGGAATTCGTCATGAATTTCTTGGGTTCCGTCAACAAATTCCGCGGCCAGGTCGCAGATGGAAAGGTGCGTCTCGGCGAGCAGTTCATCATGGAGGTGCCGGAGAATACAGAAGAGGCTAAACTGTTCGTTCGGCCGCATGAACTCCAGATCTCGCACACGAAAATGCCGAACAGTTTCAATCTTCGGGCGGTCGTTACGCGTATCCATTCCGCAGGCGCGCGAGTCCGAGTGGATCTGGAAACGCACAGCGGCGACGCAATGACAGCGGAAATGTCCCACGCCCGCCTTGCCGAGCTGAGTCTTGAAAATGGGCAGGACGTCTACATCGTGCCGAGCAATATTCACGTTTTCGGTGCGGATGAACAGGCGATTGAAGACTGAACGGACCGGAATCGTTTCGGCAACGAAATAAATGCCGGTCGGGAGTGTTTTTCGAGGGAATGCCTGTCTGTTGTTCCGGGGTGGTGATCGGTATATTGAAGAGCCGGATCGACAGGGAAGATAAAAAATATTTCGTTAAGCTGCAGTCGGTATTTGTGGTCGGCGGCTTAACGAAATTTTTTATTGGGGGCACGAAATGGACGAAAATATTTGCCCGGATGCCGTCATTAATATTTGCCCGGATGCCGTCATTTTTGTGTCGGACAATCAATCGTGGATGGACTCCGAAGGCGGTCGCTGGGGACAGACGGAAACGATGCGTCTGTGGGATGAGCTGAAGGCCAAAAATCCGTCTGCGAAGCTCGTCAACATCGACATCCAGCCGTACGGAACGACGCAGACGCTGGACCGCGAGGATATCGCGAACGTCGGCGGGTTCTCGGACGCGGTGTTCGATCTTATCGCGAATTTTGTTTCCGCTCCCAATGCGGATCATTGGGTCGAAATGATCGAAAAAACGGCCCTCTAGCGGGCGTTGGGGGCGAAAATCAGAGGAAAAATGCGGAAAAATTTGTTCTTCTGATTTTCGATCTATGAAACTGGGCGTTAGAGTGTGCCTGGAGTGAGATTTAATGAAGTGTGAGGATTTTTTAAACTCGTTCTTATCGATTGCCGAAATGATCCAGTGGCACGATGTAAATCATATAAAAAGTTTCAAAAACCAAAATTAAGGAGGTAGTTTATGTTTACATGGGGTACGAATGTGCTTGATTTGGGCAGTAATTATATCTTGGTTTATAAATATGCCGGTTTTTTTTGGCTGGGGTTTCATTGGGGGGCCCATCTTTACAAAGTAGATGACGGCATGAATGTGCTCTACGAAGCAGAACCGTCTGAAGCGGGAGTCGACAGCATTGGTTCGCTTGTGCCGATCAACGACCGTTTGGGGTGGCTGGTTTGGGCGGGACTTTTCCTAGCCCTGTTGGTCTGCGGCGGTTGAAAATGATGTATGGAGTTCTTTTTAAGGGGGACTGTCGTGTTACGGGGAGTGTCGTGCAGCGGCTGAGGATGGATCACGCTCCTAAAAGGAAGGCGGCCGCGGCCTCCCCCCCTTGACAAAAAACAGTTTTGTGGTAAAATCCAGTCTTTCTGTACTCGGGCTGCCGGTATTTCAAGGAAACTTTGGTGGTTTCTGCGCCTTTGCCACGGCACGGTAAAGGGGCAGCCGACTCCGCGCAGACGCAGTTTGGCGGGGGAACGCAGAAAAAGAGAAAATTTCAGTTTACGAAAGGAACTCAATCATGGCACATTATGTTGGTCCCAAGGCTCGCATCAACCGTCGTTTCGCAACGAAAACCAGCGGTGAAGAAGGCGCTTCCTACGTTTGTATTTTCGAGAGCGCCGGCGCCGTCCGTGCGACCAAAAAACGTCCGTTTGCTCCGGGTATGGCTCGTCCGCGCGGCCGCAAGTCCGTGTACGGTCAGTCTCTTGCCGAAAAACAGAAGATCAAGTACGCCTACGGCATCAGCGAACGTCAGCTTCGTAAACTGTACGCGATCGCCAAGCGTCAGCAGGGCAACACCGGTGAAAACCTGAAGGTCCTCTGCGAACGCCGTCTGGACAATGTCATCCGCTGCGCTGGTTTGGCCAAGACCCGTCCGCAGGCTCGTCAGGGCGTCGCCCACCGTCACTTCCTGGTCAACGGCGTTCCGACGACCAGTGCTTCCTTCTCCGTCCGTCCCGGCGACGTCATCACGGTGAAGAAGAACGAAAAACTGCAGGAAATGTACAAAGCGATTCTCGAAGAAATGGGCACCGCCACGAATGCTTGGATGGTCGTCGATGCTGAAAACCTGAGCATCACCGTCACCTCCATGCCGATGGCTGCCGATTTCTCCATGCCGATCGAGATCGACCTCGTCGTCGAATTCCTGGCCCGCTAATTTTGCGGAAGACTCGGGGACGGGACTTTCCCTTTTTCCGAGTCGTGCGAGACGATATTCAAGGGATCTGTCCTGTTCGGGCAGGTCCCTTTTTGATTTTTAAGGGCGGTGCTGTTTTTCAGGTCCATCCGAGAACTGCGTACCAGTTTCACCACGAAAGACACCGAATGGAAACACGAAAAACTCGAAAAAATGCGAAATACCCCAAAAGGAGATCAAAAATATTTTAAACCTTTCGTCTTTTTTCGTATTTTCCGTGAAATTCGTGTCAGGGCACGTTCACAGCCTTCTTTCCCCCTTTTCTTTTTAGTGAGTTTCTACGCCTTTTCTGTGCTCTCAGTGGTAAGATCAAATCTGATCGGTATCGGTACCTGATCGGTATCGGCACGCACTTTCCGAAAGAGCTATTTTTCAGAATGCGTTTCCGTATCGTTTGTCTCTTCCATTTCTTCGAGCTGTTTCTTTACCTGTGCGAAACATTTTGTGAGCCGTTCTTTTTTTCCCCAGGCGGCACGGCAGTCCTCGGGGTCCAGAATGCGGCAGTGGTGCGTGATCCTATTTTCCTGGAGTTCCCAGCCTGCATGAGTTTCCAGGGGCGCCCAGAAAAACTTTCCGTCCGTGACTTTCATTTTCAGATTGGGGGCATCCTGCGGGATGAGGACGTCTTCGGCAGGCGAGGAGCCTTCCTGAAGATAAAATTGCCAGGCTTGCCGGAAATTCTGGAAATCGTGATTGGGAATATACGTCCGGATCATGTCTCGGAGCGTTGAAAAAGAGTCACGGAACTGGAAGTCCCATTCATTTTCTGCGATCAGCACGTTTTGAAAGTTTTCCCGTTCTTCTGCACTTCCCAGTCCCAGCATGGGGGTGTAGTGCATTTCTTTAAAACTGTTGCCGAGTTCTTTCCATCGGTCGAGATCCATCAGGTCGATCTCTTTTTCTGCGAGACTTTCTGCCGTGACTGCGGCCATGAGCGCACCATCCTGCGGGTGGACGAAATTCAAAAGCGGCATTTGCGAGGCGGCTGCGGCTGCGTCTACTGCGGGAGCTTCATCCGGAATGGCGGCTGCGAAGAAAACGATCTGCATGACGCGAACATTCTGGGCTTTCAGCTGCTCCATGCTTTTTGCGATGACTCGGCAGCCGAGCGAGTGTCCGATGAGGATGAGGTTTTTTTGCGCGTCGGACGGGAGCGTCAGGATCAGGTTATTGAGCATTTCGCTTGCCTTTTCCGTATTTCCAGCCGCGATGCCGTACGTCGTGATCTCGCCCGTGAATCGGCTTTCCCAAGGCAGGACGCCACCCTGAAATTCCCGTTCCGGCATGTGCGTTTCCAGAGAGCGCAGGATCTCTTGAAGTTCTTCGGAATAGTCTCGGTCTTGAGTCTGCCATCCGGGAACGAGAATGCAGTACGAGCGCGTTTTCGCGGTCTTTTTCTGGGGCGTATTTTCCGCAGAAAACGACAGACTGGCGAGACAGAAGGGCAGTCCGCAGCCGCAAAGGATCAGAAACAGCGCGGAACGCCGGCTCAGCATCCTAAAATTCATGAGTGCCTCCGAAAGTTTTCTGATTTTTGTATTTTCAGTTTAAACCATTTTTTTCTATGGTATACCAAAATTCGGAAGAGGCAAGGTCTTCCCGGTACATTTTTTGATAAAAACGGAAAAAAACGGAAGGATCTTCGAATGAAACGAAAATTTTGCCGGATCTTGGAAGTTTTTCGGCGAGTTTTTGAGAGGGCGGCGCGTTGGGGACTTGACTCCTTTCCAATAATGAAACGGACAGGAGGTGAACATGAGCATTCCCTTTTTCAGGATCAGTGATCGTCAGCGGGGCGTTTCGTGGAAAAGACGCCATCCCCGGCACTCGAATCGACCGCGGAATCTTCGGTTTCGGCCGATGTTTGCGGAGGCTCTGGAAGAGCGAATGGTCATGAGCACACTCTCTCCTCTCCAGCCTGCTGCGTCGATGGAGAGTAGTGCGAAGGTTCCGGAGGATCTGGTTTCCTCCAGCGCAGTTTACGCTCCGGCAATTCCGGGAGAGGGCTCTTTCCATTCAGAGGATCTTTCTCTTCTGGAAAATGCGGCAGCAGGCTCCATTCTCCCCGGCCAACCGTCCGTGAACGGCTCGGATCGCGCTTTGGCACGTCTTACAGACGCTTCCTGGACGGTGCTGGAGGGAGAAAGAACGAACTTTGCAGATCGGAATTTTACGGCTCCGGCGGAGACACTGGAAATTTCCGAAACCGCGGTCGGAGATGTGGGGGAAGAACTCACCGATGACCCGGCTCAGCCAATGATCCCAGGCATTCCGCCCGGTGATGCAGGCGGATTGGCCGGCGGAAACGGCGGGGGACGCCTGCCGCTTGAGATACCCGGTTTCGGCGGGTACGGAAACGCGTACTATCTCACGAATGTCGGTGAACCGCTGGCGAGGGTCATCTGGCTCTACGCACAGTATTTCAACGATCAGCAGCGCGTCACTCCGACGCAGACGGAATTTCCGCGTTCCCGGACCGACTATTCTTCCAGCACGACCGGGCTGTTCGGTACATCGCTCGGCGGGATGATCTACTATGATGAGATCGACGGGGATGGGGACGCGAAACCGCCGAAAGAAGAAAATGTGCCGAAAAATGAAGAAGAAAATGCGATCCCAAAGAAAAGATCCGAAGAACCGCGGATCGAACAGCGGCTGGAACAGGAATTGGAGCATACGTTCCAAGAACTGTTCCGAAAGGGAAATGATGGAGAAACGCCGCCCAATGAAAAACGCGAGCTGCGGAAACCCGTGATCCCAGAGGAGCTTCCGTCCGAAAACGGATTGGAACTGGACAGTGAGCAGACCTCTGAAAAGAAACTGCGGGAAAATTTGGAAACTTTTTTGAAACCGGAGGTCGGATCGGCAGAAAAACCGGCAGAAAAACCGGCAGAAAAAATCGAAGATCTGCCGCCCGCCTCAAAACAGGAGAGCAGTCCCAAGTCCTCTCAGCCGGAGACTGCTCGATGAAAAGATCACTTGTCCCGGAAGCTGCGGAGCTGCCGCAGGTGTGAGACCGGCAGGTGCCGCCTCGGAAGAAAAGCTCCATTGGGCCGCGCCCTGCAGTTGGCGAGATGCCCGATTCCGGGACTTTGTGTGATTTTTAACTTGCGGTCTTTTTTCTATTTTGTTTATTTCCTCTATTTTTGTTGACTGGAAATTTTTTTCTGAAAAAATCGCTATAAATGAAAAAATCCGCAAGTTTTACCATGCAACATGACGATACAATCAGTGTATCCGAGAAAGATTACCATCAGGACGGGAATAAGAGTACTTATTTTCGTTCGGTCAGATATTCAAATATGAGAGGGAGTCATGTTGAAAACAAGTTTGCAAGGAATGATTTTCACCGCGATGGCGGCTGTTTTGTTCACGGCCAGCGGCTGTGCGTTTTGCACGATGGGTCCGCACCTTGGTCTTCTTTCCGTTCCGGTCCCGGTTTCTCCTTACTTCCAGAATAAGGAAGAGGATAATGCGATGGCGGAACGTTACTCGAAGATGAAAGTGCTTGATCCGATCCCCGCGGGTCGTCCTCACGTAGCGGAAGACGCCCCGAGTGATGACCAGATCATCCGTAAGTTCCACGAGATCCATAATGTGCGCGGCAACTGGCCGGGACTTTATGAAGTTCAGCACAACGATATCATCATCGTGAAGGAAAAAGTACAGGACATCGTAGACCCGGTCCGTCAGTTCCCGCTCGTTGGTCCTGCTCAGCTTCACCACTCGCACTGGGTCTGCAAGGTCTACTATACGGAAGTGACCCGCAATGGCTGGCCGGTACCGTATACCGTCAAGGAAGAAGAGAAGATGGAAGTCATCAACATCGATATGGACCATCTTCACCGCGTCGGCAACGTCGTCTCGGGCGACAACGGCGGCTGATAATCAAAGGAAAGGATCGCCCCAAACCGGGAAACTTTGGGGCACAGTCTGAAAGGATCCCCCGTTCCATTTCCCTCGTTCAGAATTGGAACACCGTTTGAGATACCATTGTCATTCTTTCAGAATGTAGGAACGAAACCCCGAATTTTGGGAGGTCCCGGCCTTGGGATTTCCCATGCAGATCCCTCTTGAAAACCAACGGTTTTCTTCATGACGCGTCCCTGGAGGCTTTTCTTCAGGGACGTTTTGTGTATTTTTCAGCAGTTTTTCCCGATTTTTATTCTCAAGAAAAGAAAAAAGCAGCCGGAAGACGAAACATCCGGCTGCCCCCTTTGGTATCTATGGAGGAAAAGCGAATTTCGCGGCACCGTTCCCTCGACACCGCTCCCCAAATTCAAGACGCTCTTTCTTCCCGTATCCTTCCATCCCCAGTGGTATGAATTGTCGAATTTCAGGAAAAAGAGGAGAGAAAAGTCATCCTTCATGGATACTTGTATTTTAACATTGAAATCGATTCCTGGCAAGTAGTTTTCCGAGAAAAAAATAAAAAAAGTTTAAAATTTTTAAATTTTCAGAAACTTTGATTAAAGTCTGATTCAATTCCGGCAAAACGGGTAGGAAAACCAAAATATAAAAGCAGGGAAAGAGCGGATTTTTTAAGAAAAGTTTGAAAATTTTTTGTCAAAGGTCTGGACAAACTGAAAATATTCTGGTACTCTAATAGAAGTCGTTTTCCGTTTTGCACGACTGCGTATTTTGTAATCAGAGACTTCACGCATATCCAGAACGATGAATCCAATTCCTTTTACTGCCGATCAGGCGATCGAGATCTTCCGCACTGCGGCAGAAGCAAATAATTCCACAGCCGTACGGGATGGGAATCTCGTAATGCTTGATGTCCGGAACGCGAAAGATGTTCTGTTGACGGGGGATCTGCACGGGCATGAAGCCAATTATGAGGGGATCCTTCAAAAAGCAGATCTGGAAAAGAATCCGGAGCGTCACCTTATTTTTCAGGAGGTCTGTCATGGCGGGCCGCAGTATCCTGAAGGCGGGTGTGCGTCGCATCGGATGCTGACTCGTGTCGCGGAGATGAAGACTCGCTATCCGCAGAGAGTCCACCACATCATGAGCAATCATGAGCTGGCGGAATTGACGTGTTATCCGATCCAGAAAAATCGTCAGCTTCTAAACACTTCGTTTGCGCTTGGAATGTTCCGCGATTACGGCATACGTGCGGAAGAGGTCCGGTTTGCGATGTATTCCTATCTGGAGACCTGTCCGCTTGCAGTGAAGATCTCGGATCACGTTTTTTTCTCGCACAGCATTCCCGATCAGCTTGACTCTAGAGAGCGTTTCTTTGACGAAACGATTTTTTACCGAGCTCTTGATCCTGGGTCGGATCTGATCCGGGACGGGTCGGTCTACCGGCTGGTGTGGGGGAGAGATTATCGGCAGGCAAATGCGGATCTTTTTGCACAGATGCTTCATGCGGAGATCCTCGTCTGCGGGCACGAACCCTGTCCGGAAGGATTTAAGTTCCCGAATTCACGTCAGGCGATCATCGACTGCAGCGGACAGAATGCGTACTGCATGCTGATCCCGACGGCGGACCGTCTTACGCAGTGGAATTACCGGACGTATGTGTTGCCTGTGCATTCCTATTGATTTCATACAACATACAACATTCAACATTCAACATTCAACATACAACATTCAACATTCAAACTCCGGAAAGGACCGGAAAACAAAAATATGAGTAAACCTGAGACCATTCATTGGGAAGGCGGTGCGGACGGCACCCTGTATTTGATCGACCAAACGCTTTTACCTGTGGAGTATCGGCAGCTGGACTATTCCAAAGGCTGTGTGGAAAAAGTCTGGGAAGCGATCCATTCTCTGCGAGTTCGCGGGGCGCCGGCGATCGGTATTGCGGCGGCGTACGGTGTGTGCATCGGCATTCAGACCGTGCTGGACGAAATGGACGAAGAGAAATTTTTTGCCCGGTTTGACGAAGTGACCGCGTACCTGGCCTCGAGCCGTCCGACTGCCGTGAATCTTTTCTGGGCGCTGGACCGGATGAAGGAGATCGCGGCTGCGGTGAAGAAACTCATGGATGCGACGAAGACCTTCCATCCGCTGGAAGTTGCGAACCGTCTTTTGATGGAGGCGCGCGCCATTCATGAAGAAGACCGCGAGATCTGCCGTGCGATCGGAAAACACGGTGCGGAACTGCTGCCGGACGGTGCCGGTGTGTTGACGCACTGCAACGCGGGCGGGCTGGCGACTGCGGATTACGGAACGGCTCTGGCGACGTTTTTCTGGGCGTCGGAGCATGGGAAGAAACTCCACATTTACGCGGATGAGACTCGGCCGCTGCTTCAGGGAGCGCGTTTGACTGCGTGGGAGCTCCAGCAGCACGGGATCCCCGTCACGCTCATCTGCGACAATATGGCGGCGCAAGTCATGCGTGAAGGGAAGATCCAGGCCGTCGTCGTCGGGGCGGACCGGATCACGGCAAACGGCGATACGGCAAACAAGATCGGGACGTACAGCGTTGCGTGTCTGGCGCATCTGCACGGGATCCCGTTCTACGTTGCGGCTCCGAAAAGCACATTCGACCTGACGCTCTCAACCGGCGACCAGATCCCGATCGAGCAGCGCAGTGCACGTGAAGTGACGCACGGATTCGGCAAACAGACGGCACCGGAAGACGTGGACGTCTACAATCCGGCGTTTGACGTGACTCCCGCGAAATATATTGCCGGGATCATCACCGAAAAAGGCGTCATTTCTCCCGTCACGGAAGAAAATATCCGCGCGATGCTGGAAGACTGAGCACCGCGGACCGGATAAATTCCGGAATTTTCCAAATTTTCAGCGTCTTCACCCTTGAAATTCAGGATGCGTCCAGTATAATCAAAGCAGACTGTCCGCGTCCGGTTCAAGAGTGAGGACGCATTTATTTTAAAGAAAATGTTTATTTGGATCCTCCAGCCTTTTCAGGATCCGGAAAGGGAATTTTATGTCTGGAAGAAAATTTTTGTCCTGCCGTCTGTTTACGGCCGTGCTTTTGCTGGTCTGTTTGGGAATAACGTCTGCTGTTTTTGCCGAAAAACCGCAGATCGACTGTTCGAAGATCCGCGGAGTCTGCTACAATTGGCGTCCGACGGAGCAGGCGAAGAAGGAGTTGGCCTACGGAACGCGTGTTGGGCTGAATACGGTCCGATTTTGGCTCAGCCGCGGGGCGTATGAAAAGGACGGCGATGCGTATGTTCAGCGGATCGTTGAATTTGTTCGGACGTGCCATGCGTGCGGGTACAAATCGATGCCGATCCTTTTCAACGGCAATATGCTGGATCCCGCAACGATCAAACCGGAAGCGTACGCGGCCGCTGATGCTTTCGCGACGGCGTTTGTGAATGCGCTGAAGGACGAACCGGGACTTCTGATGTTTGATGTGATGAACGAACCGCTTTGCAATAAGTACATCAGCGAGGCTCCGAAAGAAGTGCGTGAAGCCCGGAAAGCCGAGACGTGGGCGTTCCTGCGCCGGGAGATCGAGCTGGTCGCGAAACTTGCGCCGGACGCGCTTTTGACGGTTGGATATACGACGGCGTTTGAGATCGAGGAATCGACGGCGAAGATGCTGGACGTCATTTCCTTCCATGACTACAGTGACCGCCGGGAACGCATCCGCGCCAATTTCGACAAGGCGGTGGAATGGGGCGAAAAGCTCGGAAAGCCTGTCATCAATACGGAAATGGGGTGTCTCGCGCGTGCCAACCCGTACGAAATGGTCCTTCAGTACTGCCATGAGTACCAGATGGGCTGGGTCCTGTTCGAGCTGATGATCCATGGACGCTGCATTGACGAGCATGGTATTTTCTATGAAGACGGCACCATCCGTGATGCGGGGACGATCGCGGCGATGTTCGGCTGTTTCCGCAACCGGGGAGAGTCCGTCGTTCCGCCGAATCCGAATCGTGAAGGAAAAGCGGACCGCGCCATCGCGCTGATCGAGGAGGCGCTGAAAGAGTACACGTCGGACGCTTTTGACTATCGCCGCAGCGACAAGAAAAAGCTCCTTGACGCCTGCGAAGTCGCCGCTAATCTTCTGGAAGCCTGCGAGCTGGTCCCGATGTGCGATCTGCCGACCGCGAAGATCGAGAAATTTCGAAACGATCCGAACGCGGACCTCTGGGAGATCCGGAAACTCGCGTATGAGCTGGCGAACCGTCTGAAGGAAGTCTGCCAGATCCTTTAAGCATCGAGTGCTTTTGAAGGGGGATCCTGTTGGTATTCTGTGTTCTCAGTGGTTGAGATTTTCGGCGCAAGCGGTCCCACGCGCGACGGCACTCTCCGAGAGCCGTCTGGCTGCCCGTCATGTCGCTGCGGCCGTGAGAGGGAAACATTTTGGAAATTGTTTCCCTCTCAGACTCTCTCTTCAAGAACTTTTTAAACTGTTTTTGTGCTTTTTCGTGCTTTTCGTGCTTTTCGTGGTTAAAATTTGGCTAAAGGGCCCACGCGCGGCGACACTCTGCTTGAAAAGCGATGCGAGACGCACCGCCT
>JAFQOH010000039.1:0-2158 GCA_017403345.1 Thermoguttaceae bacterium | reverse complement strand
GAAGGAACCGCCGTCATCGAGCACCACGCGCTTCAGATCGCCGGGATTCAGGCCGCAGACGATGAGTTTTCCGCCGTCGGTCGCCATGAATCCGTTACGGTGACGGGCTTCGTGACCCCATTCGTCCGTCGCGTCGCCTTTAACGCCGTGCGGGTACGGGTTGTCGATCAGGAGGATCTCGTTGAAATTGATCAGCGGGTTGCGCATCACGATCTCACGCTTCGCGTAACGGACGGCGAGGTAAAGTTCCTCGGCCAGCTCTTCCGTTTCGGTGGAAGCACTGATCTTTTTTTCCAGTTCGTCAAGAGCGGCGAGCTGCGCTTTGAGATCCGGCGCGCCATCCAGCTTCGCGATCCGTTCAGCAGCCTGGCGGGCGTAGCCGATCTCGGCTTTGGCAAGTTCAAATGTCGGTTCATAATTGCACTGGAAGAGGTAATCCTCTTTCAGCTGGGCTTTCCCCTTTTCGGTGGTGGGCTGATACTGCGCGGAAGCTGCGGACGTTAAAACGCACGCAAGCGCAATGCTCAGCATAAAACTGAATACTTTACGCACTGTTCTCTCCTTTTAAGGTTGGAAAATAAATGGATTTGTGTCTTCAAGCATCGTGTCCGTTTTGCTCCCAAATCAAAGCACGCAGACAGATACCCATAGTATTTATTTTACTCCAAATTTCGTATTTTACCAGTGGGGAGTAGGCAAATTTTCAAGATTTTTCACAAAAACAAAAACATTATTCTCAAAAAAGCAAACGGCGGAAAGGATCAGGCCTTCCCGCCGTTTTATTTTACGTCATCTGTTTCCGGATAGAAAATTCAATTACGGAAGCAGGATCGGGCTGTTTTCAGGCAGCTCAAATTCTACGACCTTGCCTTCTTCCGTGCGGAGTTTCAGACGCAGAGTCTTCACGACATTATAGATCGGGTCGCCGAAGAGCGTATTGTACTTCGGCATTTCGATGTACGACATGCCGGTCAGCTGCTGCTGCGCGATCACTTTGTCGCGAACGTCGACCCACGTGGTCTTGGCACCGTAGGAGGCTTCAAGGATCTCACCCTTGAACGGTTTCACCATATATTTGTCCCGATTTTTCAACGCTTCCAGCATGATCGCGTCTCTTTCCTTTGCCTTGGCGGCATCTTCCGAGAGTTTCAGTTCGCCGGAGACTTTTTCCGAATCGCCGTCCTGACGAATGTCGAAACGGTTGATCACCGGAGCGGACGCAACGCGCGGACGGACCGGCGGGATGGTCTCGATCGCCTTGGAGTAGGGGTCGTACATCTTGCGGATCTCTTCGTCGCCGAGGTACGGACCATTGCAGTCCACCCACGCGATGAGACGTTCCGCATCTTCCTGGCTCACTTTCACGCCGTGGTGATTGCCGCTGGTCGCGTTCTGAACGAGCGTACTGGTGGGAGAGTAAGCGGAGTACGGAGGCAGGGTGGCCAGGTTGTTCGGGTCTCTTCCGCCGTAGCCTTCCACGACGAACACGCCGGCGAGGTTGACCGGAACGCCCTTTTCGTTCTTGACCTTGCTGCGTCCCCAGCCGCAGTCACCGGAAACGAGCGTCATGTACGGTTCGGTGAACGGACTCGTTTCGCCCGGACGGCTGAAGACGTTGCTGCGCCAGCCTTTGCCGGACGGACGGGAGACCATGTTCAGCTTCTTGTATGCCGGAGATTCCGGGTTCTGATGGCATTTGCCGCAGTTACGGTCAAGGACCGGCTGGACGAAACGCGCGAAGCTGATGCTTTCTTTGCCCCACGGAGCCGGCGTCAGTTCGACCGCCGGTTTACGCAGAGCCGTGCCCATCTGGCCGCTCCCCATCATCTTGTTCGAACGCGTGCTCATGTTCGATTCATGGCAGCCGAAGCAGCCGCGGTTCTCGCCCGGCATCACGTACGTGAAGGAACGCATCACGTGGATCGCCTGACCTTTTTCGTCAAGCATCTGGAAGAAGATCGCTTCTCCCGGCGGGACCTGGAAGTTTACCGAACCGTCCGCTTCGATCGGGACAGTACCGAGGATGCGCTTCACGCCGTCCGCCTGGAAAACGGAGACGGCCGGACCGTCGTGCTGGACAGTCTTATGCCACGTCGTGTAGGTTTTCGGGTCCATCTGGATGACGCGGATGTACTTGCCCTTTTCTTTCAGGATCGGG
>JAFQOH010000008.1:0-30591 GCA_017403345.1 Thermoguttaceae bacterium | reverse complement strand
AAAGTTCTTTCCCCTTGAGCGTTGGCAGCAGATAACCGTTCCCATTGGCGTCCTGACAGGTTTTCAGTTCGTCCAGAACGTAAGTCAGACGTTCGAGAATGCGCGCGTCGCCGGTCGACTGATACATCATGGACATGGACGACATATAGAATCCGAGGATATGCCCCGCCAGCGGCCAGCCAAGATACGCTTCTTCAGATTCCCAGTACGGATACGGTTCCTGTTTCTGCATCAAACCTGCTTCCCGGCGAAACCACGATAAAAGCCGGTCCGGATCCAAGGTGAGGAGATATTCGTGATCCAGTTCCTGTATTTGCAGAAATTGACCATCGGTAATGCGAACATCTTCCAGAGAAAAAAGATGGATCTTGTCTTCGTGCGCCGGCATCGGACTGTTTTGAGCGCAAACCGTGGTCTGGCTTGCCGTCCAGGAAAGGAGCAGGGCCAGTATTATTGCAAAATATTGATTCATGTGATCTCTCCTTTGCAAATCATGTTCGGCAGCCTCTAAAAACCTCGTTTTCAAACAAAAGCTGCCGCAACTGTAAACATATTATAACATAGAGAAAATATATTGTCAAGGAACTTTGCAGGGAGGCAATTTTGGGGAGTTTTACAAAATTTTACCATTGCTTGTTTTGAAGTAAAAAGAAAATCTGCGGCCAGGATATGCCTGGAAAAAGAAAGTCCGGTACTCCTTGCACTCTTCAGCAGATTCCAAAGGAAAACACCCCCAAAACAAGCACAGCTAGATACACTTCCCATGCTTTTCGTGTTGAAGATCAACGCGGCTCCGAATGTCTTCAGGAAGTTTTGGCCTTTCGTTTTTTTCTCGAAGTCTGCGCTGACAGCTCGAAATCACAGACCCCAAGGTGACGAAGAGCCTTTTCCGTCAGCATTCGGCCTCGAGGAGAGCGAACGATCAGCTCGCTGCGAAGAAGGAACGGCTCGACTTCATCGACCAGCGTGTCCGGTGCGACATTCATCGTGTGCGCCACCGCCTCCACACCGGCCGGGCCGCCGTCGAAGACGCGCAGGATGACGTCTAAGTACTTTCGGTCCTGCCGGTCCAGCCCCAGTGTGTCGATCTCCTGCATTGCCATGGCTCGGCACGCGACCTCCAGCGTCACGTTTCCGTCCGCACGGCTTACCGCATAGTCACGGACCCAGCGCAGACGGTTGTTCGCGATTCGCGGAGTTCCGCGACTTCGGCGTGCGATCTCGCTCGCAGCTTCCGGGGCAATGGAGACCTTCAGTTTCTCCGCATTCCGCTCGATGATCCGCGCCAGATCAGCATCTGGATAAAAATCGAGATGCTCGCGCATCTGGAACCGGTCGCGCAGCGGAGCGGAAAGGAGTCCTGCGCGCGTCGTAGCGCCGATGACCGTAAACGGCTTGAGATTCATATTGATGGTTCGTGCGCCGCTTCCCTCGCCAATGACTAGGTCGATCCGGAAATCTTCCATCGCCGGATAAAGAAACTCTTCGACCGCCTTCTGCATTCGATGGATCTCATCGATGAAGAGAACTGAACGTTCCTCGGCATTCGTCAGGTAGGGGATCAGGTCTTTGGGAGCCTTGAGCGTCGCGCCGCTCGCGATCTGGCACGAAACGCCAAGTTCGTGCGGAATGCACGTCGAAAACGTCGTCTTTCCGAGACCCGGCGGTCCGTCAAAGAGAATATGCCCCAGTGGTTCACTGCGTTTTTTGGTCGCATCGATGGCAATGAGGATGCGCTCGTAAACATCGCGCTGACCGATCATTTCGTTGATCCGCTTTGGACGGAGTGCCCCGTCATCGTCCGGAATGTGTCCCTCCGGACCGCTTTGGGCCGGAATATTCAGACGCATCGGAATATCGTCCTCGGTGAAACTCGCAGAACGTGGCTCGAAATCGTCTCCGTGATCCGGAGATAAAAGGGTCTGGCGCGGCATAAGTCTATCTGTCCTGAGGGAATGAAAAAATGAAAGGTTCTGGGATCCTGTGCGAAACGTACGTCTCGGCGTTCCTCTTTTCGCACGCTCTCTTTTTATTATACTGGATTCGCGGAAGAATACAAGGAGTACCGAAACGATGCACATCAAGGCTCGCCGAGCGTTCCCGGCTCTTTGCCCGAATAGCGCATCCGTTTCGGTTTTGCCTGCGGCGGAAGAGGCGGATCCACGATCTGTTGAATGACATGATTCGCGATCGCAAGTCCAAAAATGCCCGTGATGGTCGGCAAACTCCCCAGAACGTGCCGTTCACGCCCTCTGCGCGCCTCTTCAAGCGTCGAAGGCTCCGGCGCTCCAAGACACTTCCGCCGTACGGCCGAAATGTCTTCTGTGGAGTAAACGCAGACGCAATTCATGTTGAATCCGCGATTCCGAAAGTACTTCTTTACCATCCGCGCCAGCGGGTCCCCCGTCACGTTCCGAAGCCGTCCGATCCGTACCTGCGTCGGGTCCGTACGCAATGCCGCGCCCATGCTCGACACAAATGGGATCTTTTCACGCTGAAGATACCCCATCAACTCGACTTTTGGTCCCAGAGCGTCAATGGCGTCGACTACAAAATCCGGACGAAAATCGCGAAAAAGCTCTTCCATCGTGTCCGCGTGCACAAAAAGACGCAGTGCCTCGACCTTGCAATCCGGGTTTATGTCCAGCACACGCTCACGCGCAACTTCACACTTTGGTCTGCTAAGCGTACTTTCAAGTGCGTAAAGCTGCCGATTGATGTTTGACGGCTGGATCACATCAAAATCTGCGAGCCGAAGATGGCCGATGCCTGCACGTGCAAGACCTTCCACGGCATAGCTTCCAACAGCTCCAAGTCCCACGACCAACACGCGTGAATCATGAAGTTTCTGCATGCCGTCCTCGCCGACAAACTGAAGAATGCGCGAGTAACGCGGATCCTTTAAATCAAACATGATGAACCTCTGAAAAAGAAAAGCCCGCCGCATTCCTTTTTGCGGCGGGCCTGTTTGGAAATTACTCGCGCACCTGGAGGATCCTAGTTAGGAACTCGGCATTCGATTTATATTTCATCAGTTTTTGCGTCAACTGCTCCATCGCATCGATCGGATTCATCGTCGCAAGTGTTCTGCGCAGAAGCGTGACCGCATGAAGAACTTCCGGATTCAGAAGTTTCTCTTCACGGCGCGTTCCAGACATACTGACGTCCATCGCAGGCCAAATACGCCGATCGGCCAGTTTGCGGTCCAGAACAAGCTCCATGTTTCCAGTCCCTTTGAATTCCTGGAAAATGAGTTCATCCATCCGGCTTCCCGTCTCGATGAGAGCCGTTCCGATGATCGTCAGCGAACCGCCCTCTCGAACTTCTCCGTCGATTTCTATATTTTCAAACTGACGGGCAGTTGCAAAAAGTTTTTTCGGAATGTCCATCGCCTTGATGTCGACACCGCCGCTCATCGTTCGGCCAGTATTTCCGACCCATTTGTTGAACGCACGGGCAAGACGCGTGATCGAATCCAGCAAAAGGACCACGTGCTGTCCATTTTCCGCCAAACGCTTGCAGCGCTCGATCATAAGCTGAGAAAGACGTACATGACTCTCAATATCACGGTCCAAACTGCTCGCGATGACCTCTCCTTTACCGTCCAGCGCACGCTGCATATCTGTCACTTCTTCCGGACGTTCGTCGATCAAAAGAACAAAAAGTTTTACTTCTGGATGATTCGTTGCGATCGCATTGCTGATTTGCTGAAGAAGCATCGTTTTTCCCGTACGCGGCGGGGCAACGATCAGGGCACGCTGTCCGCGTCCCAACGGAGTTAGAAGGTCCATTACACGTGTTGTAAGCGGCTCCATTCCCGTCTCCAGATTATACCACTTTTCCGGAATGACAGCCGTTAATTCATCAAAAGAAGGAACTTTTAAGAAGGATTCCGGATCTTTTCCCTCGACCGTCAGCATCTCCTTCAGACGCGGTCCCTGATTCTTGCGGCCAGGCGTCATAATACCTGTGCAAAAAACACCTTCACGCAGACCGTAGCTTTCGATCATATTTCCAGGAACAAAAGGATCGATCAGCTGGCGAGTATACATCACATCCGGACTTCGTAAAAAACCATAGCCGTTCGGATGCAGTTCAAGGATCCCGGAAATCGGCATTTCCTGCAGGTCCTCGCCTGTCTCCGTCTTAAATGGATCCGCTGCAAAGATTGGGTCATTACTCGTACGCATTTTATTCATACGTGGACGCATACGGTTGAAGCGGTAATTATTGCCGTAGCCGCCGTAACCGCCATATCCCTGCCGATCGCCATAGTTTCCATATCCTTGCCGATCGCCATAGTTGCCGTAGTTCTGCCGATCACCATAGTTGCCGTAGTTCTGCCGGTCGCCATAGTTGCCGTAGTTCTGCCGATCACCATAGTTGCCGTAGTTCTGTCGGTCGCCATAGTTGCCGTAGTTCTGTCGGTCGCCATAGTTTCCGTAGTTCTGCCGATCGTCATAGTTTCCGTAGTTCTGTCGGTCGCCATAGTTTCCGTAGTTCTGTCGGTCGCCATAGTTTCCGTAATTTTGGCGATTGCCGTAATTTCCGTACCCCTGGCGATTCCCATAGCGCCCATATCCTTGGCGATTTCCGTAGGAGAAACGATCGCCATAGCCGCGTTCTTCATATTCAGACCGCTCTCCGTACGACTGTGTTTCACCGTACGCAGAAGCACCGCGGTCACCATACGAGCGTTCTGGATAGGCTCCTCTTTCGCCATATTCCGAACGGTCTGCATAGTAGCCCTGATTCGACATTCTCGAATATCCAGAACGATCCTCATATCCGCCTGCAGCGGAATTGTCGGGATCAGCAGTTCCTGACTCCTCTAAATCAGCATTTCCATTACGCGGGAAATCCACGCTGGAAAACTCGACAGTGTCGCCATCTTTTCGATCTGCAAATCCATTGAAATTTTCGTCTAACGAACCGGCGTTTTCATTGCTCCGTGATGTATCGACATCCTGGGCTGCCGGTGTTTCCGAAATATTTTCCGGATCTGCATTACTATTCAACTTTTTTCTAATCATTTTGTTTGTCCTCTCTGTCTGTAGGACGGTCCTTCCAATGAACGATATATAGAAACCTGCAATCAGGCGTCTGGCTGTGCGCCGGACAGCAAAGAATATTTTTTAAGCAGGATAAACCCTGTGGACGAAGATGATCCAATTCCTTTTTTCATGTTTGGTGTACTGCTTGCGTCAGAAACTCCAATGAAAAAGAAGGGGATCAAAAAAGTCTCAGGCGCGCTCCGCAACACCAACAAATTTTATGCGCTCTTAAAAGTTCTTTTACCAATTTTAATGTTTCAATAAAAACATTTTTCAGAATCAATAGGAAATGAAAGCACATAAACCGATACAGGGTCCATTACTAGAGGAGGTATCAATTTCAGTTCCCCACTCCAGCCTTGCACACGTAGTATACCACATTTTTTATCCATGTCAAGGGCGCACAGACAAAAAGAGTAAAATTTCCATGAATTTTATGAAAAAAATCTAAAAAAGGATCTCATTTTCCACGTCATTTCGAGATTCCCGCCCTCGCCATGGAAGTCTTACGGTAAACGTAGACCCGACTCCTGGAGTACTCGTGACGGAAATATCGCCATGAAATAGACGGCAGATCTCCCGAACGATCGAAAGTCCAAGTCCGGAACCGGAATGCTCACGCGTCATGAGATTCTGTCCGATCGCAGACGCACCTTGGCGGAATTTTTCGAAAATGCTCTTCATGTCCTCCTCTGTCATACCGATCCCGGTATCGGTAACTTCGATCCTGAAAAATGCGTTTTCCGACAAAGTTTCCCCGCTATCTTCCATACCTTCCGGAATGACGGTCACTTTCACGACTCCGCCCTCGGGAGTGAATTTAATGGCATTGGAGAGGAGATTGTTCAGGATCTGCTGCACGCGGTTCTGGTCCAGATGAATGAGCGGAAGCCCTTTCGGGACCTCGCATGAAAGGGAGATCCTCTTCTTTTCTGCAAGCGGACGAACCATGTCGCACTGCGCCGAAATGATGTACTCAAGAGAAAAGTCCGTCAGATGGAGCTGCATCCTCCCGCTTTCCATCTTCGCAAGATCCAGAACGTCATTGATCATCCCAAGCAGCAGCTTGCCGGAGTTCCGGATATTGTGCACGTAGCGCTTTTGCCGTTCGTCAAGCGACTTGATGTCCGCAAGCACTTCGCTGAAACCTAGAATACTGTTGAGCGGCGTACGCAATTCGTGGCTCATCGTCGCAAGGAAATCGCTCTTGATCCGGTTCATCTCGCGAAGCTGAAGGTTGACGCTTCCCAGCTCCTCGATCTTCTGATCCAAGGTCTGATTCGCTCGGCGCAGCTCTCTCTGTGAATTGATCAGACCGCGAAGCATCCGATTGAATGCCTGACCGAGCGATTCAAATTCGTCCCCCGTGTGAAGTTCCGCGCGGACCTCCATGTTTCCGTGCGAGATCGCGGTACTGACTTGCCGAAGATGACGAAGCGGACGAACGATGACGTATCGGATCGTAACGTAAAACGCAATGATCCCAAGAATGACAGTCAAGACCATCACGGTCAGCAGAACGTTCCAAAACCAGTTGATCGCCGACTGCGTTGGGCCATTGGGGATCTGAACACACAGGATCGTCATAAGATCGCCGACCTGAAGAATGTCCCGCGGCAGCGACTCTTCCGCAAGCTCAAAACGCTGTGCTGCATCCAGGTCATTGTGGCAAAGATCCATACAGGTCTGCTCGGCATACACCGGCCGATAGTAGAGGTACTTGTCTCCGTTGAGGACGCCGCGTGCCGAAAGCTGCACATCCGGATCCGCTTCCGCTTCCAACAGCATACTGCGGACAAATTCGTCCTTCTCTTCTTCCGGAGCATGAGGAGAGACCATTTTCCACTCGTACTGCTGCTCGGAAAGCCGGTCTGTCAGCTGATTCACGACCCAGAGAAATTCCTTCTTCGACTCCAGTTTCCCCCAATGCCGGATCAAAAGCGCCCGGTCCGCCAAAAGACGGGCAGTGTCCGGGTTGCGCTGTTCGACGACCGATTCCGTGACGTACCAGTACAGCATGAAACTCACAGACATGACGCCCACGAGAAACACGCTGAACAGGAGAAGACACTTTACCTCAAGGCTCGAAAAACCGCCCGATTTGGAAAAACGACGCGCCATATCTGGAAAACTTCACCAAGGATCTGGAAATCCGAAAAAAGGAGGAAAATCAAACACTCTGAATGAAAAACAGAAGGATCTCATTCATTCTGCAACTCACGCAAAACGCCGATTCACGCAAAACGCCGATTCACGCAAAACGCCGATTCACGCAAAACGCCGATTCACGCAAAACGCCGATTCACGCAAAACAGCGATTCACGCAAAACAGCGATTCACGCAAAACGCCGATTCACGCAAAACGCAAAGGACCGTCGGTACTCAGGTCCCCGATCCCTTCGTCAGACGATCAAGCATCAGCCGCGCTTCCATCGCCAAAACGTCAGAAACTGCCGCGTCATTCAGGAGCTTCACCAACAGATCCGCCGCCGTTTTCTTCTGTTCATCCGGCAAAAACCGTAAACCGCGGACCGCTGAGATCCGCACGCGCTCCGGTGCGTTCGAGTCCAAAACGATCCGGAAGAGCAGCTCCTGCGTTTCTGAATGATCCACGCTAAGCTGCACCCAAACAGAAAGCAAATGTCCGTCCAGCGTCTTCAGCGACTCCGGCTCTCCCATTGCCTCCCGAACTGCCGGAAGGGCCCAGGATCCCAGCTTTGCCAACGTCTCACATGCGAGGAGCTTCACATCCGCATCCTCCCCGCGCGCAGCAAGATCCGCCAAGAGCCCCGGCAGAGAATGCTCCGGTATCCGGTCGTCGGCACGATCCGCCGCCCAATGCTCAAAGAAACTTCGCAGCTCCTCCGTTTCCGTGCTCTCTGCGATCATCAGACAGACAGAGATCCCCTGGTAAAGTTCGAAATTCCGAGTAAATGCGTCCTTCCTCTCCGAAGTAAGCGCAGAAACCATCCACTCACAAACCGCCTCCCTTTTGCCAGTAGCCCAGAGCGTTACCGCGCAATTGGCCGCAAGAGGGATCTGAAGCTCTGAACGTTCCCGAAGTATGCTCCTCATCATCTTCACGGCCTCCTCGCCCTCTGAAGAAGCAAGAGGTTTAGGGAAACGACCCAATGCCAGTGCCGCAGTACGCACGATGAGCGGATAGTCGGACTCCAAGGCCTCACAAAGTACCGGGAAAGCCTCCTCCGCCTGCATTTTTCCGAGAGAGTAAAGAATGCAGGCCCGAACGTCGTCGTCCTTTCCCGCCTCATGCGCAAAACGCTTCAAAAGGACCGGGACGGCAGAAAGCGCCTCTTGACCGTACTCGCCAAGCGCGTAGGCGGCGTACCACTGTTCCCGGATGGACGGTATCGAATGCGCATCCGCCTTCTTGCCGTCTTCCGGAATCGCAGCCTCCAAAACATCCGCCCACTGTTCGACGCTCTTCGTCTGCCAAACAGGCTGGCACACCGCACGATCCGCCTGCGCCGGGACCAAAGTCAATTTTTCCGACCGTTCCTCTGCCTGCACTCCCAGACAGGATCCCAGCATAACAGAGATCGCGAACGGTATCCCGACCGTCAGGATCCGAGTACACCATTGATTTTTCATTTCCCAGTTCCCCGTCATTGTCAGCCCGCTAAAATTTCATTCCATCGAAACCGCCTGCATCGCCGTCTGGCTCTTCTTCATCAGCTTCTGCTCCGCCGGTTCCCGCTCCAGAGCGCTTTCCGCCCTTTCTTTTACCCTGCTTCGCTTCTTCGCGCTGCTCGACCGTCAGCGACTCCGTCAGAATGATGTCTGCCTGCGCTTCGCCATAGTCGATGAAAAGACGTACTTTTGCGTCCGCATCCTGAATGGAACGCATTTTCTCGATCAACATGATCTGCTGCTGGAGCATGGCGATCTCCTGCGTATCTTTCGCATTCCGTCTCCAGGCCTCCTGTTCATCCAGTTTCTTTTGGATCGACTGGATCTTCTTTTTCATGTTCGTAATTTGAATGTCCGACTGCGGATCTGCCGCGATCTGAAGCAGATGTCCAAAATCACGAGCCAGCTCTTTCGGCGGAATGAGCGACGCGCTGAAATTCGTTTTGTACGTCACCAAGACATCAAAATAGAAAAGCTGTGCGGCATTTCCGTTCGGATCGGTAAACGTAAACTTGATCTGGAGCGGCTCGCGCGGCGAAATGTCCGAAAGGCAGGTCACCGGCGGAAACATGACGGTAGGATCGCCCGGTTTGTACTGGCCCAGATTCTGGATCTCCAAAAACATTGCGTCCGCAGAGGGGAACGGGATCTCCATTTTCGGACTTTTAATGGAACCGCTCCCTGTTTTGGGATTCAGGAGGATCGATTCCATCTGGACTGGTTCACGCAGGGCGACGTAATGTTTCTCTTCACCGCAGGTCAACTTCAGCATGCAGTTCCCGACGGGCAGAAGGAATTTCTGAGGAACTTTCGTCCGCCACTTAAATTTTACGGTCTCTCCGTCAAGAGCCAGCGTCGCACAGGTCGCCTTGCGTCCGCGCTGATTGAATTTGATGTTCCAGACGGCAAGTTTCGGATCCTTGGCTTTTCCAGGCTCAAGCGAATAGAATTCCGCCGGCGGCACAGGCTGAGCATCCGGATCGGCCTTCTTCTTTTTCTTGCTCCCTTTCTGCGGAATGGCGATCTCACCCCCTAAAAGCTCGACCGTCACGGACTTCTCTCCCGAAGCGAGCGGGAAAAGTTCCACAGTTCTCTCTTTCGTACAGTCGGGAAGCGCAATGTATTTGGGTACTCCGTCAAAAACTCCTGCCCAAAGCGTCCCGTCAAGGAGCAGGACCAACAGCAGACTTGCCAAAAACGAAACGTAGGGAAAACTCATTTTTCTCAGCATGCTCAACTCCAAAATCGGTTTGATCTAAAATTTTTTGTTTTTCGCTCCCGCCCCGGGCGCCTTCCATTTCGTTTTGGCGCCCGACCGGGAAACTGAGGCTGGACGGATCAAAAACTCATTCCTTCAAATCCGCCGAATCCGCCATCCTCCTGTTCCGCATCACCGGAGTCCCCGCTGTCATTCTGCGCACGCCGTCCTTTCGAGGAACGTGACGATTTTTTCGAGGCTTTCTTCTCATCCGGAGAAACGTAACGGCTGGTCACTAGGTCGATCTGGTTTCCATCGAGATCTGCGTAGACCCGATACTCAAAATCTGCCCCGTCAAGCTGTTTCAGCACATCCACGAACCAGATCTGAAGCTCCAGTTGAGCGGCTTTTGCTGTGTCCTGCGGACTGCGTGCATGGACGGCGACGCCTTCATTTTTTTTCTCGATCGCCGAGATCTGCTTTTTCCAGTCAGAAACCTGGATCTCCATCTGCGGATTTTTCGCCATTTCGATCTGTGCCATAAGCGAACCGCCCGGAATGGAAAGGACCGGAGTCAGCGTTCCTGCAAAATTATTCGAGAATGTCGGGACAAACTGGAATACCAGAGGATCCTGCGCGTTTCCGTTTGCGTCCTCAAACTTGAAATTCACCGTCAGCGGATTTCGTTTGGAGATCTCCGTCGCCTTCATCGGTTCCGGAAGCTGGAGGATCTTGGAATCTTCCGGGATCTTCCCAACGCGCACGATCTCCACGTAAACCATCTCCAGTGACGGGAACGGAATGTCCAGTTTGCCGCTTTTGAGTGTCGCGCCGCCAGTCTTGCCGCCGAGGACGAGTGTTTCCAGTTCAACCGCCTGACGCAGCGCCAGAACGTGCTCTTTCTCATTGCACGTCAGTTTCAGCGCACAGTTTCCGAGGACTGGGAGATCTTTCGGAGGGATCTTTTCCGAGGCTTCCCATTTAAATTGAAGTGTATTTCCCTCAAGCGTCAAAACGGCTGCAAGATGTTCTTCTTCACGCATTCGATAACGGATCTCCCACGTCGGAACGTCGCCGTCCGCCTCAGAAAGAGCAAAGAATTTCGTCTGCGTTCCCGGTTTCTTACCGCTCGATCTCACTGGAAATGCAGTGTCTCCGCCTAGCAGTGAGACCGAAACGTCCATCCCTGCGTGAGTGATCTGCGTCAGCTCCATCTTTTCTCCATCAGGTTCCGGGAGCGTAACGGCAAACGGAGAATTCTTAAACGGTTCTGCGGCTTCTTTCCTGCGTGCCTCTTCCTCTTCCTTGGCTTTCGCTTCTTCTTCAGCCTTCTTCTTGGCTTCCGCTTCTTCTTCAGCCTTCTTCTTGGCTTCCGCTTCTTCTTCAGCCGCTCTTTGTGTTTCTGCGTCCTCCGCTTCTGCGTCAGATCCAGCATTTTCTACCGTTTCTTCATTTTCAGACGCTGCTTCCGTCTCTTTTGCGTCAGAGGGCTCATCTGCATTTTCTGCTTTTTCTGCTTTTCCCTCTTCTCCCTCCTCGTTTACCGGCTCTTCAGCATCATTTCCGACGGCAGCCTCAGCAACATCTTTGGAAGTGTCCGCCGTTTCTGTTTCCGTATCTGCAGCGACCTCCGGACTCGCCGCATTCTCTGCATCCGCGTTCGCATCGCCGACAGTTTCCTGCTGCACACCGTCTTTTTCGCCAGACTCCGCCTCACCAGACTCCGCTTCACCAGATCCTGCTTCACCAGATCCTGCCTCACCAGATCCTGCCTCACCAGATTCCATTGCACTGCCATCGTTAGTTTCTGAAACTTCCTCAACGACTTCAGTGCTTTCGTTTTCGGAAACGGGCGTATTTTTGGATGGATCATCCCCGCCGCTGAGACAGAAAATGAGAAGCAGGACGATGAGCAGAAGCAGCAGCGCTCCGCCTCCGATCCCGCTGTAAAGGAGCTTCTGTTTCGGCGCAAGTTTATTCCAAACCGTCTTTATGTAGGCCCCAAAACCTCTGACTTTCGCCAGTCCAACGGTTACGGCTGCCGGAATCCCTGGATTTGAAGAGGCCTTCTTTTTTGCCGAGGTTCGCACTTTAGAAACCTTTTTCGGAGCTGCAGATGCTGTCGTTTCTTCTTCATTTTTCCAGGCATGGCGCGGCTTCTTCAAAACTGGACGTACTAGAGCCTCTGCGTCATTTTCCAACGCATTTTTTATGGCGTCCTTTTCATCTTTTACGTCCTCTTCATCTTTTGCGTCCTTTTTGTCTTTTGCGTCCTTTTCATCTTCCGCAGAAAATTTCAAGTGCGTCTCCGAAGGTTCAAAGGCTGCCAGAGAAAACGTTTCTGGGACGTCCAGTTCATCTTCCGCCTTACCGTTTTTCTGCAATTCGCACTGCAAGATCTCAATGGGATCCGATTTTTCCGGCACGCATCCATCGACAGATGACGGCCCTTGGACTGAAGCGGCGGCTTCTGCCAGTTCCTCGTCACTTGCGATGACGGTATCGTCGGAAACCTCGCCTTTTTCTGCATTTTCAAAATTCAGCAGATCGTCGGGATCCGAAGAAAACTTTTCAGCATCGTCTTTTCCAGACGGAGCAGGCACTTCCTCTGTCTGCCGGCTGGACGGAACTTTTTCCAAAGTTTCTGCTTCTTTTTCAGTTTCAGGATCCACACTCTTTTCTGATTTCCCGAAAATCGCCAAATTTTCTGACGCAGCTTTTTCAGACGCAGCTTTTTCAGACGCAGCTTTTTCAGACGCAGCATTTCCGGCCAGACCGCCAAGGAAGTCCGGCAGCTCGATCTCTTCTTTCGCAGAACTGTTTGCAGGATCGTTCGCGGCGATCAGTTCGCCAAGCATGCCAAAATCGGGAATGTCTTTCTGCGGTTCACTTTTTTGAGCGGCATTCGCGTCGGAATGTTCCTCCGCCGCCATTTTCGAAAGAGAGCTTTCTTTTCCGATGCGGCTTCCCTCTGCAGTTTCCGATCCTGCGTCCGTTCCCTTCTTCAATTTGGAAGATCTGCCGAAAAAACCGGACTTTTTGCTCGCACCGATCTTACTGGAATGAGAGTCTCCTGCCGAAACGAGATGGGAAAAATCAAGAGAGAGCGAGGACCCATCCGCATCATCATGCTGACTTTCAGAGAGCCATTCACTAAGCGCGTCCATAATTTCCTGACCATTCTGAAAACGTTCTGCGGGCTCACGCGCCATCATTTTCAGACAGACCGCACACAATTTCGGCGAAAGTTCCGGCTGGAGCTCCCGCGGATCTTTCGGTTCACCGCACTGATGCTTAAGGATCCGTTCCGGGATCGTGTCTCCAGGAAACGGGATCTGGCCGGTCAGCAGGAAGTACATGACGCACCCAAGCGAGTAAATGTCGGAAAGCGGAGACGCATTTGCATGTTCTTCTGCGACTTCCGGCGCCATGTAGTCGACGGTTCCGATGACCTGCGGCACCGCCTCGCCGTCATTCCCGGTTTCGTCATGCGTCTCCGCACTTCGTTTCCCTTTCGAGTCCGACTTGGAATGGAATCGGGCAAGCCCCATATCGAGGATCTTGACTTGGTCCGTTTCATTGATCAAAAGATTCGCCGGCTTGATGTCGCAGTGGATCATTCCGCGTTCATGGGCATGATGGAGCGCTCCGGCTGCCTGAAGCATGAAATTTGCAGTTCGCGTCTGGTCGATGGGACCGTCTTTCTGAACGATCTTTTCAAGATCGGCACCTTCCACGTACTCCATCACGATATAGTAGCGCTCGCCTTCTTTGTCCACACTGTATGCGTGCACGATATTAGGATGATTCAGCGCCGCGATCGCCCGGGCTTCATTCAGAAACAGCTTCTGCGCATCCGGATCCGTAACCAGCTCACGGGAAATGATCTTCAGCGCAACGCTCCGATTCATGGCCGTGTGTTCCGCTCGAAAAACGCGCCCCATGCCGCCTGCGCCGATCAGTTCGACCAATTTGTATTTGCCGAGGAAAAAGGAAGAGTTGCCGGCAAGAAGCTGTCCCGCCTGCCAGCGCGTGATCATTTTTCGGCGGTAGAGTGCCTTGAGAAATCCCTGACTGTCCGGATGCTGGACACTCAGAGCCTGCGCCTGTTCCAGTTCGGAGACTTGGAGCAGTTTGCTTCTCTCGATAATTTTCATCAATGTTGAGGAATCTTTAATGGACATGGTCGGAATTCCTGATTGGGAAAATAAAATTTCGCTGCGGCGGTTTGCGGACCAGGCGCCCTTACAAATCGTGCGTCCCACGGGAAAGGAAACGAATGGAGCCGCATACAAAAGTAAATGTTCTCTGAAAACCAGAGCCTGAAACAGGCCGGAGTTTTTCAAACCGCGGATCGAAAAACCTTTCCTTTCATGAATAAAAAAACGCATTTTCTATTTTAACCCCATTCCGCGGAAATGTCAAGAATTGGAAAGGGGATGCAGACAAAATTTCCCCAAATTTTTAAAATTTCTGGAGATACGGACAGTTTACGCGGGATAAATCGCCCATTTTTACAGAAGCTGCACGTTAAAACGAGGCACTTGACCTCTCGGCACGATGCTGGAAATATTCAAGAATAACAAGAATAAAAAGGCTCTTTTATTGAAATTTTCAGGTGGGAGTACTTGCGGATCCCTCGAGCATGGTGTAAAATAGTCGAAAACATGGTTTCTCCGATCGAATTTTAGGTCGTTTTTTTATTCTATCGGATACCATGTCTTTTTCAACTGTCCCGGTACGCAGAGCTGCATCGGTACGCAGAGCTGCATCGGTACGCAGAGCTGCATCGGTACGCAGCTGCAAGACGCCCTTTTGCATTTCAAGATTTACGATCCACAATTAATTCCATTAATTCCATCCATTTTAGGAGTTCCCGTCCATGAAACGCCGCCGATTTCTTCAAATTTCCGGACTTTCAGCACTTAGCGCCTTTGCGTCTTCACAGAGTTCCCCGTGTCTCCCCTGCTTTCCGCAGGTCCACGCACAGGGGGTGAGGCCGCGGAAGATCCTGCTTCGGTCCTCGTGGCAGATGGTGAACATCGGGGACATCGCGCACACGCCGGGCGTTTTGGCGATTTTAGAGCGTTTTTTCCCGGATGCCGAAGTCACGCTTTGGGCGAGCGGTGAGTATTCTGAGGAAGTGCACAAAATGGAATCCCGACGGTTCCCGTTCCTCAAAAAAGTCGTGAAAGGGCGCGTTTCGCCGGACGGAATGCGGGTGAGCGATCCGGAACTTGGGAGAGCGCTTGAGGAGTGCGACTTCATCCTTCACGGAAGCGGGGCGAGTTTCGTGGCGCACCGGGACATCGCGTCTGCCGTTCTTCGGACCGGGAAACCGTACGGGATCTGGGGGATCACGTGGTCGGGGGGAGATGAGGCACAGCTCCGGCTCATGGACCAGGCGAAATTCATTTTTTTCCGCGACTCGGTCTCTCTGGAAACTGCAAAAGCGGCGGGAGTCCATGCGCCCGTCATGGAGTTTGGACCGGACGGCGCGTTTGCGTGCGATCTGCGAAACGACGCGGCCGCGGAGGCGTTTCTTGCCGATCACGGATTGGAGACCGGGAAATTTGCCTGCGTGATCCCGCGGTACCGTGTTACGCCGTACTGGAAGATCCGCAGCAGACCCATGACCGAAAAGGACCGCGAGAACTGGGCACTCTCTCAAAGCATGAAAGAGCACGACAATGGCCCGATCCGCCGTGCGGTCATCGAAACGGTGCGTCAGACCGGACTGAAAGTCCTGATCTGCCCAGAAGACAAAAGTCAGGTCGAACTGGGGCGCGAGATGCTCTACGAACCGCTTCCGGACGACGTGAAACAGCGTGTCGTCTGGCGCGACCGGTACTGGATCACCGACGAGGCGATCTCAACGTACGTACGGAGTGCCGGACTTTTCGGGCTGGAGATGCACTCGCCGATCATGTGCGTAGGAAACGGTGTTCCGGCGATCGTGTGCCGATTCCGTCAGCAGACGTCGAAAGGGTTCATGTGGCGCGACATCGGACTGGGAGATTGGCTCTTCAACATGGATGAGGAGTCGGAGATCCCCGGTATCATGCCGGCCGTTCTGGAGATGCTCACCCGGCGGGAAGAGTCGCTTGCGAAAGTCGCGAAGGCGCAGGAATTCGTCCGCGCTCGGCAAACTCGCATGGCGAAAGTACTCGCAGACGTCCTCTCCAGCCTCGGGTAACACACGCAGCCCTCCTTGCATTTTGAACGGAGTGTGCTATAATATCAAGGAAGCATCTCCTGTTTTGGGGCAAAGACATCGTTCACGCTGAAAACTGTGTTCACGCTGAAAACTGTGTTCACGCTGAAGACGGCGAACGAGCTCCAAATTCAGTCTACCTGAAAAACAGAGCACTGCGAGGTTTTTGATTTGGCCCCCAGATTTTTCGGGGGGGGATTTCAAGGACCTTTCTCAAACTCACAGTTCCTTCGAAGGCTACAAAATGGATCGATTCCTGGAAATTTTTCAGTACGATTTTTTGCGCAATGCGTTCCTCATCGGGACCCTTCTGGCGGTCATCATTCCGTGCATCGGGCTGACGGTCGTACTGAAGCGCCTTTCGATGATCGGCGAGACGCTCGCACACACGTCGCTGGCAGGAGTAACGCTCGGACTGCTTCTCGGATTCAATCCGACTCTTTGTGCCGCGATCTACTGTGTTTTTGCCGCTTTCGGGATCGAATTCCTTCGGAAACGCTACCCGCAGTTCGCCGACCTGGCCATTGCTCTGATCCTCTCCCTCGGGATCGGGCTGACGGGCGTCCTGTCCAGTTTCGTAACACACGCGGCAAACTTTCAGAGCTACCTTTTCGGCAGTCTCATCACCGTCACGCCGTTTGAACTGCGTCTCGTGCTGATCCTGTCCGCCGTCGTACTTCTTCTGTTCAGCCTCTTTTACCGCGAGCTTTTCTACCTCGCATTCGACGAGTCCTCCGCGCGGCTTGCGGGAGTTCCTGCCGATGCGGTCAACTTTCTCTTCACACTTCTGACGGCCGTCACCATCTCCGCGGCTGCCCGAACCGTCGGCGCACTGATCGTCTCCTCGCTTCTCGTCATTCCGGCCGCCGCCGCGATGCAGCTGGGACGCAATTACCGCCAAACGCTCCTTTTCGCCATCATTTTCTCCCTCATTACGATGAACGTCGGTCTCTACGTTTCCTTCCTGACCGAAACACAGCCCGGAGGCACGATCGTACTGCTCCAAATCGCGTTTTTACTCGCGATCATGCTCTTCTGCCGCGTTTGGAAAAAATAGCCAAGCCATTCAGGAAAAATTAATATTCAGGGATCTTTCCCGCCAAATTTCCGATTTCGGGAAATGATCCCATCTGTGAATTTAATGATTTTACCAAAATTAAGGAAAAAACTGAAATATTTTCAAAAATTCCAAAAATTTCTCAAAAATTGAAACAAAATTTCTTGACTTGCCGTAGAGTTGATATAAAATGGAGAACATGGTAATGATAATGCCCCTGATAAATTGAAGGCCCTAATTTTAAACCAGATCGGTGCCAAAATGAAAAAATTCAACTTCCTGTTTTCCAGACTGACTTCCCTCACGCTGTTCGCTGCCGGACTGGCTTCCTGCGGATTGCCGACCGCTTCTGCGTATTTGTGGCTCGGCACGGTTCCGGAACTGAATACGGATTTCACGAATACCAAATATTGGGGAAATCAGAACAGTAAATACGTCGATCTTTACGCGGATGCCCGCATTTCCTACGGGAACACGATCTCGATCCCCAACAATACGCTTATTGTGGGTGCGGAGAACAAGACGACCCGTTTTATCATTGACGGCACGTTTAATCTGACGTCTAACCGTCCAGTCATGGGACAACAGGCTGGCAGTCACGCGATCATTGACGTCAACGGCACGTTTTATCAGGTGACCGACGTCAACAACTTCTGCTTCGGCGAAAACTTTAATACGAAAAGCACCATCAACGTCAATCCCGGCGGAACGTTCACCATGAGCGGACTGCTCGGTTCCAGCGGTCAGGCGACGCTCAACCTTGCCGAAGGCTCGAAATTTAACGTTCCCGGCAACCTCGTTCTCGGCTGGCGCGGAAACAAGGAAGGAGACAACACGCTCTCCTACATGGGACTCGTCAATCAGGCCGGCGGTACTGCGAACATCATGTCTACCGGACGGACCTGGACCGCAATTTCCGGCCTCGGTTTTACGGCAGCCGGACGCGGCGGAAACGCAAACGCCATGAACAAACCGTCCGGACAGTACATCCTGTCTGACGGTACATTCAACACTGTGCGCATCGCGGCAAACTCCAACGCTTACGATGAAGCGCTCTACGATCCCTCGACTACCACGGGACACACGAACACCGACCGCCTCGGCATCTACGCAGACATCGGACTCACGGCCGACCAGCAGACGCTTGCCGGTTCGAAGGAATTCATCATGACCGGCGGAACGGCCAACATCGTCTCCGTCACGAACATCTCCGCGAACGATGCGGCACAGTTCGGCACGCTGAGCGTCCCGACGCTCTTCCTCGGCGGCACGCTGAACGTCCTGAAAGTCGATGCGTCCAACATGAAAAACGACACATTCGACCAGCTCGGCGGTATACTCTCTCCAAACACGGCCTCGTGGGATGCCAAAAACAGCGTTCTGACTGTCGCCAACCACAGCAGATCATCCACCACGATCACCGGAGGATTCAATCAGGATGCCGGCGCGATCTTCATTGACAGAATGGACGACGGGAACGACACGGTCTCCGTCACCGGCGCTGCCGACCTGAATGGTTCGATCATCGTCCGCGACACTTCGACCGCCACGGCCGGTACGATCTCCTACGACGTCCTGAATGCCGGAACGCTCACGACCGGAAGTAATTTCGGCGTTCTGGTCGGCGGGACGAACGTCTCGAACTACACGTACACGACGGACGGAAACAACGTCCGGCTGAGCGTCACCTACGGCACGACCGGCCCGTTCTACTGGAAGGGCGGAACCGGGTCAGGCAACACGTTCGTGACGCGCGGATCCTGGACCGACGATAACGGCGACGCAGGGAATGCGTTCCTCTTCAAGGATCACGTTTTCGGCGACGCAGCCCACGGAAATGCACTGGCGTCCATTCAGGCCGGAGAATCCCTCGGTTCCAATACGCTGAAAATGGCGATGGGGACCTCTTCCGCGACGCTGAACATTCAGAAAGGCGGCGTCTACGAAGTCACCGGCGCAACGACGATGGCGGAACTCGCAGGCTCCAGCGCAACACTCAACGTGAACGGCCAGGCTAACTTCAACACCATCACCGCTGGCGCGGGTTCCGCGAACATCACGGTCGCTGAAGGCGGTACGCTCACCACGACCGGTGCAGTGGACCTCAAAAATGGTGCGACATTCACATCAAACGGCACCGTGAACCTCGGCGGAAACTTCATCGCACGCAATGCCGCGAACGTCTCCATCCTCTCCGGCGCACTGACCGGGAAAAACTTCGACATTGGCTCCACGGACAAAAATCAGGTCTCCACGCTCACCATCGGCGCGAAAGGAACTGATGGCCCTGCCGTTACGGTGAACCGTCTTTTCATCAGCGGAAGCGGATACAATGGCGGGAAGTCCATCCTGAACGTCAACAGCGGGAACGTGACCGTCAATGGTGAAATGAATCTGGGCCATAACGGATCGGCTGTGGCAGATTTCAATCTCAGCGGCGGGCGCGTCGCCGTCAACGGCAAATTCATTACGTCCGAAGACAAGGGGGCCAAAGCAAACATCAACATCACCGGCGGTGAGCTCTGGCTGAATCGCGAGACTACGCTCGGTTCTCACGGCGCAACGGACGTGACGATCTCCGGCGGAACGCTCACCTCACTGGGACAGTTTGTCGTCAACTTCTACGAAAACAACGAGCAGATCACGCAGACGGGCGGCGTCGCCAACATCTGGGGCAACGCGGACTACGGCTGGGGACTGCGGAGAAATCCTGGATACATCAGCAACGAAGACTTCGTCCAGGGAGCAAGAACCTACCAGGCCGGCGTTCAATTCAGTGTAAATAGTAATGGAACAACATTGGCAAATCAGTCGGGTTCCATGAACTGGCACATTTCCGGCGGACAGCTCAACACGCTCCGCGTCGGAACCGCAGTCAAGGCGGCCAATCCGCTTCTGACCATCTCCGGTGACGGCGAGGTGAACATCATCTCCAACGGCGTAACGGACAAATATTACGGCATCCTCGCCGTCCCGACCGAAATGATCGGCGGTACGCTGAATGTCGAGACGATCTACGCACGCGCACCGTACAATTCGTCGAAAGCTGCGGATCAGCTTGCCTCGTACGACTATATGCCGAACGGCACCTTCACCCAGTTGGGCGGCGTTCTTTCACCGGACGGCGGCTCCATCGTGAATAATGCGTTCGCCGCAAGCGAAACGGGCATTTCCACGACCACCATCATCGGAAACTATGACCTGACTGCCGGTTCCATCAAGCTCGACATCGGCGAATTCTCCACGGATTTCAGTGCCCTGAATGACGCGGTGAAAGTCGTCTGCGCGGACGGCACGGACGGCGGAAAAGCCAACATCGGCGGCGACGGCGTCAAGATCAACCTCGCGGCCGACCTTCTCGGAAACGTCAACAGCGGGACCTACGATCTGGCCTCCGACCCGACGAAAGTTCTCCTCATGACTGCGAAGGAATTCGACGCCGCCATCGTCTCCAGTTACGGCTGGGAAGATCAGATCAAAGGCAGCGGTCTCGCGTGGTCCGGAGTTGTGGAAAACTACGGAAACGGTCTCTTCGGCCTTTACGGTGTCCTCATCAAGGACGCCGGAGCGTGCTATTGGGATCAGGCGGCCGGGAAATGGAGTGCGGATCCCGCAGCTTCTACGGCGATCTACGTCGGAAGTTCTGAAGTCGGCAACAGCCCGAATGCGGCCGGCGCGGTCCTGAACTCGAACAACGACGCGCTCGTTCCGCTTTACATCGGTGAAAAACAGGGCGATTCCGGAAAACTCACCATCACGAACAATGCCGTCATCCAAAGCCAGGCCGTCAACCAGATCGGTGTCGCCGGTACGGGCGAACTGGTCGTGGATGCGGGTGCGAAGGTCAACATGAGCGCCATTTTCCTCGGCGTGGAATCGACCGGAGCCGGTACACTTACCGTCAACGGCACCGCCGAGATCGGGAAACTCTCGCAGGGAGAAGGTTCCGCAAACATCGCAGTCGGACAGACCGGTTCTCTGGACCTCACAGGCACGTACGCCCAGAAAAACGGCACGATCACCTCAGCTGGAAACCTGACCTTCAATGACATCACGACCTTTGACGGTGTCGCGATGACACTCACCGGCGGAAAGACGGAATTCAAAAACATCGTGAATCTCAACTCCGGCACGCTCGCCATGTCCGGTGACGCACACGCGTTCATCAACTACGACGCGACGAATGCCTCGAAAACCTACTTCGGCAAGACCGGCAACTTGACCATTTCCGCGACAGACAACGCGGTCCTCCAATTCCGCGGAAAGAACGACCGAAACTTTGAGATCGCAAAGGCCGGCACGGAAGTCACGATGGACTTCTCGAAAAACTCAGTCTTCTACTTTGGACACACAGACGGCGATACACTGAAACGCCATCAGGATGCCTACATCATGCACCTCGGCGACGGCGGTACGCTGAATGCGAACTTCACGGACAACGCGGTCTTCTTCACGAACACACGCGTTTACTACGGCGAAGCTGCCGGAACGAATGCCGCGCTGAACCTGAGCGGAAACAGTAAATTCCTCAACGGAGTCCTGCTTGCCGGCGGTTCCGGAAATATTGAGATCAACGTCAGCGAAAACGCGATGATGAACATTTCGGATACCTTCTGCCTTGGCTACGGCGGTGTCGCAGGCCAGACGGCTGCTGTGAATCAGACGGGAGGTCTGGTCGAGATCTGGGCCGCGGGTGGTCAGAAAGCCTGGAAGCAGGAAGTCGGCCTCACGTTCGGCGGAAACGGCAGCAAGCAGTCCACCGGCACGTACGATCTGAGCGGCGGTACCCTCAATACGTACCGTATCGTCGGTCACCAAACACCTTCCGCTCCGCTTCTGTCCATGAGCGGCGGTACACTTAACGTCATTCCCACCGACCTGAGCACCAATTCCGGAAAGATCCAGGTCCCGTTCCTCTTCACCGGCGGTACGCTCAACGCGAAAGTGATCGAAGGCTACGGCCACGAACGGAAAACCGACTGGAATTCCAACCGCACGAAGAAATTCACACAGTTCGGCGGAACCATCGCACCGGAAAACGGCACAGTCGAAACGAAACAGCTTGCCGTCGGCGATCTCGGAACCACGACCTACGACACGTACGCAGCACTTTCCGGCGCCGCCACGACCACCATCATCGGCGACTACGTGATCGACCTGACCAACGCGGACAAATCGATCCCGGTCATCTCGCTGGACGTCTTCACCTCCGGCAACGAATTCACGAATGACCGCATCATCGTGTCGGAAGGCAGCCTGACCGTCGGCGATGGCGCGCTGATCGAACTCACCGTGGATGATATTTCGGCACTGGACGCTGGTGACGTCTTTGAGCTGATCCTTCTGGATGAAGGAGCCGCGCTCAACGGAATGTTCGCGGGGGTGGATCTGGTAGACCTCAAGACTGGCGCGGAACAAAGTCTCGACCTGAGTGCATTGAGTTTCGCGGATAACGCCCTTTCGCTGACGCTCCCGACACTTTCTCCGGTGATCCCGGACGTCCCCGGCGTTCCGGAACCGGCAACGTGGAGCCTCATGATCCTTGGCGGTCTGGGTCTCTTCATGCTTCGCCGCCGCGGAAAGAACTAACAGTCTTAAACAGACGCGGAATAAAACGGTAAAGCAAAACAGCGGCACTGCGCTTTCTCTCTCCAATACATCGGGGAATTGGAGAGAGGACCGTTGGCAAACTGAAATTGAAATAGTGGAAATACGAAGGGGAAACAAAATGCGAAAACGGAACGGATTCACGCTCGTTGAGCTTCTGGTCGTCATCGCCATCATCGGAATGCTCGTGGGACTTCTGCTTCCAGCGGTCCAGCAGGCACGAGAAGCCGCGCGGCAGATGCAGTGTTCGAATAATTTGAAGCAGTATGGTCTCGCATGTCTGAATCATGAAAGCAATACGCATGGTTACCCATCCGGCGGCTGGGATTACTTCTGGGTCGGAACTCCCCAGCGCGGTCTAGGGCCGGATCAGCCTGGCTCGTGGTTTTTCTCGATCCTTCCGTTCATCGAACAGGACGCGCTTTTCCATCTTGGCGAGACGGACGGCATCGACACCATGCCGGAACAGGCCGGGATCCGTACCCGTCTCACGACTCCCGTCGGAATGTTCACGTGTCCGTCTCGCCGTACGATGAAGGTCTACCCGACCTCTGGCAAAACGTACAAAGAGGCCGGTACGATCTCTGAAGGGGTGAAGACGGATTATGCCGCAAACTTTGGCACAAAACATCTCAATCCGGACGACAGTCCTGGAAACGTCAAGATCGGATCCCTTGCAGACGGGACCTCCAAAAAGAAAAGTAATTCCTGGCCCATTCCGAACGACACGGGAGCCATTTCCTACCATAGCAAGGTCACGATCGGCGAGATCCGCGACGGGACCTCCAACACATACCTGATCGGCGAAAAATACATGAACCCGCTCACATACGAAAGTTCACCGGTCGAAACGGGAGACAATGAGACGGTCTACAGCGGGGCGTGCAACGACAATCTGCGCGGCGGCTGGTACAATACAGCCACTGACAATACCGCCCCTATGGCCGATCGACCGAACTACCAGCGTTTCCTTTTCGGAAGCTGCCATGCAGGCGCATTCGGTATGGTCATGTGCGACGGCTCGGTCCAGCGGATCAGCTACTCGATCGACCCGCAAAACCACCACTATCTCGCACACCGTTCGGACGGGAATGCCGTTTCGATGGACTAAACAAAACGCGCGGATCCCTGTCTTTCTGGGGGCCGCGCGTTTTCTTTTGGAGTGGCTTTATTTCTTTTGGAGCGACTCTGCCCCTCCCTGCAGTTCAAGCATCTGCTCCCACTGAAGCGTTCCCCGTCCGGAAGAGGCCGGCATTCTGGAATGCGAGTTTGCGTCGTAGTGATAGCTGCCGCCGGACTGACTTACGGAATCGCGTCCATTCAGGAGAGCGGCTGGAGATTTGGGAGCGGGGATCACCATTGGGGAACCGGTCACGCCGACATTCGGATTTCCACGTTTCAGATTTTCTGCCGTTGACTGTCCCGGCACATACACGCGAGAGATGGAATTCTGTCCCGGCGCATAAAGCGGCGTTTCTATCGTGTGACGACCGGGAACATAGTATTGAGCCGGAGTCTGCGGATCGCCGTTGAGATCCAGGACATTTTCAGCCGTGAGTACCTGAGTCTCCTGCGTTCCATCATTCCTTTCGGCATCCGTCTCAACATTTGGTCCATCGGCAGTTCCAGCGTCCGATCCAGCATTTTCACCGTCTTCATCGGCTTCACCGTCTTCATCGGCTTCACCGTCTTCATCGGCTTCACCGTCTTCATCGGCTTCACCGTCTTCATCGGCTTCACCGTCTTCATCGGCTTCACCATTCAGGCGTTTAGCTTCCTCTGACTCACAAAAAGTCTGCCAATCCAGTACTTCCGGTTCGGCATCTGCGGTTGACGCTTCTTCCGCAGAGACGGGCAGGACCGGATTTTTTTCGTTTTGCTCTTCGCTGTTTCCTGCAGCAGGCCGAACTGCAGGATCGGAAATCGGTTCCGCGGCAGCTGTTTCTTCCTCGCGTTCCGGCACATTCGCATTCTTTTCTCTCTGCGGAAGTGCAAGGCGTATCGGCGGAAGCGGGGCGGCCGGCATCGGAGAAACGGCATTTCCAGCATCCGGCGAGGAACCGTTTTCCTGCATTTCTGCAAGAGGTGCAGGCTGTGCATACTCCTGCGGATAGAGAGCCTGGGGATAGAGACTCGGATCGACGCCCCACATATCACACGGTCCGGAACGGAGACCGGAACGTGCTGAAATACGAATGAGTCCCCGTGAGGTCGGCGAGTAGACCGGTGCGGAACCGGAAGAGGGAAGGAGTCGGTCTTGCGGGATGACGTACCGATTTTGTGCTACGAGATACGTCCAGCCGATGAGGAGCTGGTAGGTCGCGTAATCCTGATTCGCGAAGATGATGCGGCGGTCTTGCGAGTGCGGCGTGACGGGTTTACGCAAAAACGGACTGAGTTCCGGCTGTGTGAGATGGATCTGCTGTAGGCACGCATGGATATTTTGCAGAACAGCACCGCGTCCCATCTGGGAGGAAACACGAAGCAGACGGTAACGCGTTTTAGAATCGGGACCATGACAGCCGGCGGTCATGCAGTTCCGCTGGAGGATCGGCTGGATCTTGCGCCGGAATATCTCGATCGAATCGCGAGGCAGGGAATCTGCGAGTCGGTCCAACTCCGTTGCGGTGAGCCCCGGCGTACACAGTGGTTCCGCGGCCGGCAGTACTCCGGCACTCGGCGGTGACACCGTTTCGTCCGAAGAGTGTACCGCAGAAGCGTATTCATTTTCCGATACACGCAGACCGCCAGAAGGTACGGCACTCCCTACTGCAGGAGAGGGCTGGACTAAACGCATTTCATCCTGTTGGTGCTGGAGGAATTCAAGACGGCGCTCAAAAACAGGCAGGATCCGATGGTTCGGTTCCGTTTGACGCAAAAGCGCAAGCTGTTCCGCTGCTTCCGGGAGCATTTCATGCTGAAAACACCATTGGATCAGCTCGCAGCGTTTTTCCAGATCGTTCACGAATATCTGCGCGGCTTGCCACTCGTAGAGATGCCGATAGGAATCTGCAATGACTTCCACTTGATCCTGCGGGAAAAAGCGGGTCCCCGTCGTGGTCGTGACCTCACACTGTCCATCTGCAAAACGAAAGGAACCGTAAAGGACCGTACCGTTCTTCAGCATTGCATACCGAAGTAAAGGCGCTGTTTCCGTTCCTGCAAATGAAACGCGTGACCCATCGGAGGACTGCTGGAAGCCGACCGGAACGACTTGCGGATCTTGGACCTGTGTGTGCTCCCCCCACGCTGCACGGACTGAAAGAGGTGGTGCCGGCGCAAATTCCGGAGCAGGGCGAAATTCCGCATTTGGGGCCTCTGGAGCCGATCGTGTTTCTGCCGTTTCCTCGAGGCATGGCGAGTGCATGGCCTCCGGCACTAAAACTGCAAATGGTGAAGCTGGCGCGTCTCCAGCATGGGTGTGCGGCGCGCCAGCACTGGAAACTCCAGAAACGGGCACCGTCGAAATTACGGAAGAGTTCGAGTGGTGCTGTATTTTCCCCTGTTCCTCCGTATTTTCCGCAAAAATCTGTAATGCCGCCGCAAGAAAAAGCAAAACGACCGGGAAAAGCCATCCGACACGTCGCACGGTACGGCCAAAATCAGCGAAATGGAGCAGTGAGGAACGTTTTTTCATAGGGAATCCTGACGGGATCGGAAAATTTCTGCGAAATCAACTTTAGAAGCATACATTTATTGGAAAATTTTGTCAATAGAGAAAATCCCCGCCTTGAAAGATCCCAGAAAAAATTTCCTCAAAATTTGCCAATATTTCTGTTTCATTCGGCAACGGCGCCTCATCGGTCTCTGTGGTAAAATGTGAGTGCGGTTGCCGGTTGGACCATAAAAGACAGAACGGACGGAACACCAAAAAATGTTCTGCCCGTTCTGAACGAGGTAATGTTTTAGAATTTAGCGACGTTTATTTCTTCGCTTTGCGGTTCCGACGCGCAACTCCGAAAACTCCGAGACCGCCGAGGACCAGGAGTGCCCAGGTCGCAGGTTCCGGGACGGCGCTGTCCATGATGTTCACCGTGGCAAACTGGAGCGACGCTGCGCCATTGTTGTAATCGGAGAAGTCCCAAATGAACGAGTCCGTCGACATGATCTCGAACGGACTGTCGAGACGCACGTTCACGTAACCGGTACCGACGACCGTTTCCAGACCCGTTTTGCCTTCGATCCACTCAGCGAACGTGTTGAGGTCGATGTCTTTACCGTCCACGAGGAGGCTGAAATCTTTGACTTCCAGCGAATCGGCTTCATCGAAATCGATCCTGACCCGCGTGTCTTCCTGGACCGGCGCGGAACCGTACTGGCCGTTTTTGTCCTGATTGATCGTGACAGCCGTCCGTTTATCCGTACTGGCATCCGTCATCAGCGGCGTTTCTTCGATCTCGAATTTTGCTGCCTTTCCGCCGTCGATGAGCGTCAGTGTGTTGGTCGTATTATCCATCGCGCCGACAGTGAAGACGTTGAGACCAACCGTTGCCGTACCGACATTCAAGGACTCTCCGCTGATGGAGCTGAAGCCGTTCGCTGTCGGATCGGCATTGAAAGTCAGACTGTCGACCGTGACGGAGCCGAGGCCGTCGATTTTAACGCCTTTTCCGAGATCCAGCGTCGAACCGGTGATCGTACCGCCGCCGACCGACACGATCGCGTTGTTGCCGAACGAAACGGCTGCGTTCGTGATGTCCAGCGTACCGTTTTCACCCGTGGTGATACCGCCGCCGAAGAAGTGCGTACCGCCGTTGATCGTGACCGCCGTCTCTGCGTGAACGTCGTTCTGCACCCCATTCGCGGTGTTGCCGATGAACGTGGATTCACCGCCGTCGAACGTCACTGTATCACCGTAGATCGCGCCGCCCTGGGCATCGCCGACCGTATTTTCGGCTTTGTTGTTTTCAAACGTATTTTCTCCGGAAAGAACGATTTTGCCGTCCGCGGCAAGGGCTCCACCCTGCGCTTCATTTCCGGATGACGGAGCATCGCCGTCAACGAGAGCCGCATTGTTTTTGAAAGTCGAGTTTTCAATATTCAATGCCGCGCCAGCGTTATGGAGATAGACCGCACCGCCTTTTGCGCCTGCCTCGTTCGAATTTTCAAGGCTTACCGTGTTGCCATCGAAAACGGCATTACTAATATCGATGGTATTCCGTCCGTAAACTGCACCGCCCATGGCGTGAAGATTTCCCGCTTCACTAACGGCAGTATTACCGCTAAACACGACGGAACCATCTTCCACTGCTTCGATAGAGATCGTTCCCTGTTTACTGCCGCTGTTTCGTCCAGTTGCAATTGCACCGCCAAATGCACGGGAATTTTCACTTTCTGCGCGGTTGTTTTCAAAGAGAATCGTATCGCCAGCATCCGCTTTAACAGCAATGTTTCCATTGTCAGAACCGACCGCACCGCCAAAAGCACCGCCCTGACTGCTGTTGGTCAGTTTGGATGTTGCAGTTGCGTCCGCAATGTTTCCTGTGAAGGAAATAGTATCCTTTACATCGTCTTTACCGATCGTGATATTGGAACCATCACCGTTCGTCGCAACAGCACCGCCCCAGGTCGCATCATGGACTCCAGTGTTCTCCTCATGCGCTGCGACATCACCGCTTTTTGCGGTATTGTTAGCAAACGCACTTTCTCCGGAAATTGTAATCTGGCTGCCGGCAACCGCGCCTCCCCAGACTTGGGAGAGAGGATTTGTTGTTTTTACTGTGATATCTCCGCCCAAAACAGCATTATTCGCAAAATCAACACCGTTCAAATTGATATTGGAACCGCTGATCGCACCGCCGCGCTGTTGGAAGTTTCCTTCTCCATCCGGCGTTTCAACTTTATTGCCGGAAAATTCACCGCCGGTAATGTCCCAATTGCCGCCGGTAATAGCACTGCCGCTGATCCAGCCTCCCGCAACAGTCGTATTCTTCGCGCCGGAGATGGTGATATTTTCCAGCGTGAGGGCGGAGGTGCCGTCGGTCGAGAACATCGGGGTCGTGCCGTTCGCGGTGAGCGTACGGTCCGTGCCGAGAGCGTTGGAGCGGATGGTCAGGTTTTCCGGGACGGCGAGGGTCTTGTCGAAAGCGGCTGGAGTGTCCGCGACGATGAGTTCATCATTGGAGGTCAGCGCAGCAAGACCAGAAACGGTATCCGACTTGCTGACGTACGCGCCGTCGCGGTAAATGTTGAACGTCTCACCCTCTTCATGCACGACATTCAGGCCGTTTGACGTCAGCTCGATATTTCCGAGGATGCCGTTCTCAAGAGTGGTAAATCTAGTGTTGACCGCCACATTCGCAAGTCCCGTCACGTCGCCGGTGATCATCGTGCCCGTACCGCTTCCGGTGTAGACGAGATCCAGCGTACTGTCCGCGTCGGCCGTCATGGAACCTGTCTGGAACACGCCGTTTGTGCCTTCGATCGTCACGGTCGAGTCGGTAAGCGTCACCGCTCCGGAAATGTTCGTCTTCGAGCCGTTTTTGAACATCACGTCCGCGCCGTTGAACGCAAGATCCGCGGCCTGGATGCCGCCGTCAAGGGTATAATTTGCCCCTTCGCTGAACGTTACGGTATTATTGGCGTAAATGTCGTTTCCGCCTTCAGCCGCCGTATTTCCGGAGAACGTACCCGTTCCGCCAAGGGTCACGTCACCGTATGAATAAATACCGCCGCCGTAAGATCCGGCAGTGTTGCCGATCACATTCAGGGTGCCGTTCAGAGTAAGTGCGCTGTTACTATTATAGATAGCACCGCCGTTACCGTCTGCCGTATTGTTCGAGAGGTTCAGCGTTCCGGAGTTGTTCAAAAGGCCGATATTGTAAATACCGCCGCCGTTTTTGCTGGCCGTATTGTTTGAAACATTCAGAGTACCGGTAATATCAAAGCCTGATATGTTATTTGTGTAAATTCCAGCTCCGTTTTGGGCGGTATTTCCTGCGGCACTGCCATCCTCTTTTATTCCAATGTTGGCAGTACCCTTGACATACATCCGCAAGCCATTACTCCAGATACCGCCGCCGTCGCTTGTTGCCTTATTGCCGGCGATGTAGGCTGAACTGTCTAGCTCGACCGATATGGTATATTCCGCATAAATACCGCCTCCGTTGTTGCTGGCTTCATTGGCTAAAACGATCAGACTTCCGCCTTGAGACGTGGTGAAATGGTCTTTGATGGTGTAAGCTCCGCCGCCGTTGACCGCAGTGTTGTTCGAGAGGATGATGGTACCGCCTTTGTTTTGCCCGTTACCATAAATACCGCCGCCATTGACCGCGGTGTTGCCGCTGATCTCGAGTATACCATTGTTCTCGAAACTGCCATTGCTGGTCTGATCGCTGGTCAGAATGCTAGCTCTGTTGAGTCCGCCGCCGTATTCGGCGGTATTGCCGGAAATGGTAATAATAGCACCGGCCTCATTATTAAACGTACCGCCGGCCTGGTAGATACCGCCGCCGTACTGCGATTTGGTATTCTCGGAAATGGTAATAATAGCACCGGCCTTATTATTAAACGTACCGCCGGTCTGGTAGATACCGCCGCCGCACTGCGATGCGGTATTCTCGGAGATATTGATAGTCGCCTTATTATTAAACGTACCGCCGGTCTGGTAGATGCCGCCGCCAATCGTTACCTCATTACCGGTAAGCTCCAACGGTTTGATGATGTTATTGGTACCTGATTCAACGACGAGCTGTTCCGCGTTCGCCGGAGCGGAGAGTGCAAGGGCCATGAGGGCTGTTGCGGTAAGGGTGATCTTGCCGGTCTTGGCGAATGTGTTAAGCGCACGGCGAAGTTTGGTCGTGTTAGTTTT
>JAFQOH010000038.1:0-2924 GCA_017403345.1 Thermoguttaceae bacterium | reverse complement strand
TTTTTTCAAAAACGGTTCCCCCACACCCCATCCAAAAAACTTTATACGGAAAAGGACAAGGTTTTGTTCTTTTTTTATTACCAATGGCTGTAGTAAAAACGTATGAGATTCTCCGACGGAGTAATCTGCACGTAGCCGATTTCGCCGTGGTTGTAGCCGCCGTCCCAGTAGAGGTGGTAGCGGGTGACGCCTTCTTCACTTCTGCCGTAGTCGTTGAGTTCGCACCATTCCGTGTCCGGACCGGACCATTCCGCGTGTTCTCTGAGAAATTCGTCCCACACTGCAAGGGATTCTTCGTCTGTGGTAAAGGATAGCTCAAACACTTCTCCGCCCTGCAGAAACTGCGGATAATACAGGAATTCCACGTTCTTCGCGTTTTCCGGAATCTCTTCCGGAAAGATCCCGTCCAGATACTCCTCGTGATCGATGGAATCGTATGCCCGTTCGTAATAGCGGATATCCGTCGTAGTGGTCGTGAAGGCTTCGAGCGCAACGAAAAATGTCTTCCGAAAGCCCCAGACCCCCAGAACAACCGTCAGCAGGATCGTGACGCCCCAGATCACGCCGAGCGGAAAGTGCAGAAGATTCGCAAGAACGCCGAATCCCGCAAGGATCAGCGCGGGCAGAAGCAGAACCATTGTCCGGGCAACCGGCGGTTCCACCATCGACATCATCATCGCGAACACCAGAAGAAAACAGATCAGCGCAAATACCGCCATCAGAAACGGCAGAACCGCCCACTCTTTCCAGAGTTTTTTCACGAGTTCCTTCATGAGAGCATCCTCCTTTTGCTGTATTCCGTTTCCAGTATACCACAGGTGTAACAGCATAGGATGAAGAAAATGTAAACAAACCCGTTATTTTCCCGCTTCTTCCAGACGCTTCACCGCAGTCCGGAACCGTTCGTTTTCCCGTACACAGTCGTAGACGTCCATGCTGCCGATCCATCCGAGATACCGCGCTGGCTTTTTGTATTCCGTATCTGCTGTGTCCCGTCCGTCCCGCACGAATTCCGAACGATCAAACAGCACCGACGTGTACAAAAACTTCTCCGGCAGGGCGTCGTACCGCAGCCAGTATTCCACGGATTCCTCAAACGCCGCAAGCCCTTCCTCAATCTTTCCGAGTCGGAAGAAACTGCGCGCGTTTTCTTCGTATTTGCAGCCGATATTCCACGTCCAGCCGCCGAAATCGCCGTCTTCGAACAGCAGACGCAGGATGCCGATGACCTTTTCGTTCACCATGATTTTCTGCTCCCATGACATCCGCATGTCCTCCGGCACCCAGCCGTTGTACGTGAGCGTGTCGATTTTTGCGAGGAACCAGCCGAGGTATTCCTGCAGATTCGCCTGACAATGCCGCAGAGCTTCACCGAATCTGCCCCGTTCGAACGCGATATCCTCACGCTTTTCCCCGCGCAGGATGCAGAAATCGTCGTTCAGCAGAGTGAGATATTTCTCCTCTTCCTCTCTGGTTTCCGAAATTTCCAGCAGACTGCTCACCGCGCACTGTCGGAAATAATCATCCGTGCAGCCGGAAAGAATTTTTTCACAGAGAAACCGGATCGTCGGCTTCGTATCGCCGAAGTCCTCCGCATCCCGTCCGCAGACGAGGCTGTTCCTGTACATGTCGATCACGCGCCAGTCGTACGGGAATTCCGCATACGCCGTTTTCGCGAGGACGTTTTTCTCCCGCTGCGACTCCGCCGTGCAGAGCATCGTCAGACGTTCGTACTCTTCCAGATACGCAGTAATCCGTTCTTCCGCACGGATACGGGAATTGCCCATCAGCTCGTCGATCGTAACGCCGAAATAATTCGCGATCACGGGAATCGTCTCCACATCCGGATACGCCAGACCGCGTTCCCACTTGGAAACTGCCTGAAAGGTCACGCCGAGGAAATCCGCAAGTTCCTCCTGCGTCAGCCCGCGTTCCCCGCGCAGGCGGCGGACGTTTTCACCGATATAAACGTTCATCATAAAATTCCTTTCGGATCCTGTTGAAAAGTAAACAGCGCTGTTTCTGATAAAAGTATATCAAACCATCAAAACAAAATCAATAATCCATCCGCCGAACCGGATTCAACGTCCGGTTTAGCTCACCGAATCTGCACAGACTCTGCCAAACACATCGTTCAAAAGTTTTTGAAAAGGGGTGTGGGGAAAAACTTTTTTCAAAAAGTTTTTCCCCACATTCATTTCCAAACGATTTAATTAAAACTTGTCAACCGGGAAGAGGAGCTTGAGCTGGTTGATCTTGCTCTGGTAAGCGGCGTTCTGCTTTTCGCCCATGAGAGCTTCCTTGAGCTGTTCGGCAACGTCCTTGTATTCGACGGGCTTGCCCATGCCCTTGGAAACGAGCTTGATGAGGTGCCAGCCGAACTGAGTCTGTACAGGAGCGGAGAGTTCGCCTTCTTCGAGGGCTTCGCAAGCCGCTTCGAATTCGGGAACCATCTGACCGTGACCGAATTCACCGAGGGAACCGCCGTTCTGCTTGGACGGGCAGGAGCTGAACTGCATTGCAGCGTCTTCGAAAGTGAGTTCGCCGGACTTGATCTGTTCTGCGATTTCAGCAGCCTGTTCTTCGGTTTCCACCAGGATGTGGCTTGCGTTGAAGGTCGCCTGCGGTGCGAACTGTTCCGGATTTTCTTCGAAATACTTCTTCGCTTCTTCGTCGGTAACGCGGACGCGTTCCACTGCCTTCTGAACGGCATATCTGGACAGCATTTCTTCCTTGACCTTGGTGAACTGTTCCTTGAATGCGGGCTCACGTTCGTACAGATTCTTCTGTGCGTCCATGAGGAAGAGCTTGCTGTTGATGAGCTGATCGAGAATCATCGCTCTGCCCTGCGGATTGTTGTACGCGGACGCTCTCTGACCCATCTGCATGAGCATCATTTCCACGTCCATTTCGGTGATCGGCTT
>JAFQOH010000037.1:0-13062 GCA_017403345.1 Thermoguttaceae bacterium | reverse complement strand
CAAAAGCGACGCGAGACGCACCGCCTCCCAAAAGCGACGCGAGACGCGCCGTCTCCCAAAAGCGACGCGAGACGTGTCGCCTCCCAAAATCGACGCGAGACGCGCCGTCTCCCAAAAGCGACGCGAGATGTGCTGCCTCCCAAAAGCGACGCGAGACGCGCCGCCTCCCAGAGAGAGGAATTTCTTGTGAGTGTCCGCTCATTCAGCCTCCTCTTTGGGGAGTGTGGTGATCCAACGAAGATCATTTTATACAGGAGAGAGAAAAATGACGAAATCAGAACAGGCGCGTGCGCTTTTCCAGGAAGGCGCGAACTGTGCGCAGGCCGTGGCGGTCTGTTTTGCGGAAGAATGCGGCAAAAGCCGTGAGGAAATGGCGCGTCTGGCGTCGGGATTCGGTGCGGGAATGGGCCGAATGCGTGAAGTGTGCGGCGCGGTCTCCGGCATGGTCCTCGTCGCGGATCTGCTCTGGGGTCCGGAGGACCTCGCAGACAAAGCAGGAAAAGACGCCCAATATACGCGCATCCAGACGCTTGCCGAGCGTTTTAAGGCGGAGACCGGGTCGATCGTCTGCCGGGAACTTCTTGGACTGACGACGAAAGAGACCCCCTCTCCGATCTCGGAACCTCGGACGGAAGCGTACTATAAAAAGCGTCCGTGCGTCGAGATGGTGGTCCTGGCTGCGGAGATCCTTGAAGACGCCGTCCGAAACGGTATCTGAGCGTCCGAATCGTGAGAAATCGGGTAAATTTTCAAGTTTTTGCAAAAAATTGCCGAAAAAATAAAAAAAGACGTTTCGGGTACTTGACAAAAGATCCGGAATGGGTTAAACTGAAACGTACTTAAAGTTTTCCTTCCTAAATTCCCCCCTTTATCGAAAAGGAACATAAAATGGCATTCAAAACCAATCGCCGTAATTTCCTTCGCACCACGGCAGTTGCTGGTGCTTCCACGATGATCATGAGTGATCTTCTTGCCAACGAATCTCCGAACGAAGTCGTCCGTTTCGCGACGGTCGGTATCGGCGGAAAAGGCACGAGTGACTCTAACGACGCGAACCGTTTCGGCAAGGTCGTGGCCTTCTGCGACACGAACCGCAACCAGCTCAAGGGCGGCGCGAAACGCTTCAAGGATGCAAAAGCCTACGAAGATTACCGCGTCATGTTCGACGAAATGGCAGATCAGTTCGACGCCGTGACGGTCAGTACGACGGACCACATGCACGCGATCATCGCCGCGACGGCCATGAAGCACGGCAAGGCCGTCTTCTGCCAGAAACCGCTGACCCGCACGATCTCGGAAGCCCGTATGCTTTCGACGATGGCGAAAGAAAAGAATCTCGTTACGCAGATGGGCAACCAGGGCGTCGCGAGCACCTCGACGCGTGAAAGTATCGCACTGGTCCGCGCCGGTCTCGTCGGTACGGTGAAAGAAGTCATCGTCTGGACGAACCGTCCGATCTGGCCGCAGGGCGGTGAGCGCGGTAAAGAAGCTCCGGTTCCGGCACATCTGAACTGGGATGCGTGGCTCGGCAATGCCCCCAAACGTCCGTACGTTCCGGGTGCCTACGATCCGTTCGCGTGGCGCGGCTGGTGGGACTTCGGTTCCGGCGCACTCGGCGACATGGCGTGCCATACGTGCAGCGTTCCGTACTTCTCCCTTGAAATGAAGAATCCGTCCTGGGTCCAGGCGACTTCTTCCGGACACAATTTCGACAGCTTCCCGAAATGGAGCGAGATCCACTTCGAATTCCCGGCCGTCGATTGGCGTCCCGGTTTCAAACTCACTTGGCTCGACGGCGGTAAGAAACCGGATCCGTCCATCCTCGGCGGTCTGCAGCCGGCAGCGTCTGCGTTCGTCATCATCGGCGACAAAGGCACGTTCTACTCCCCGAACGACTACGGTACGCAGCGTATCCTGATCGGCGAAGCGAAAGACCGTGAAGAAGAACTGCTCAAGAAAGTTCGCGAAGATCTGGTCACGGCCGACCAGTACGGCGGACACTTCGGCGAATTCGTCCAGGCCATCAAGGACAACAAACCGCTCATGCCGTTCTCCAACATGATCGACAAATCCGGCGGTCTGACCGAGACCATCCTCCTCGGCAACCTGGCTGTCTGGGCTGCGAACGAACCGGAAAAACTCGGCGAAAAAATCCTCTGGGATGCCGAAAACATCAAGATCCTCGGCAATCCGGCTGACCGTGCCCGTCTGGAATCCCTCGTCTATCCGAAATACCAGAACGGTTACGAAATCTGAGCTGAGTATACCGTGAGGCAATAAGATCGGGCGTACCTGTTTTGAGCAGGTGCGCCTTTTTTGTGCAAAACGGACCGGAAACATTCAGGAGCCTTTAAATCGTGGTCGGAGAAAGAAGTATGAGACAGAGATCAAAAAAAAGTTTAAGCAATCGTTTACGTCATTCTTTTGCCGTATGGAGCGTTTTTCTTGTGGTCTGTTTTTGCGTGGGTTTGTCTTTCGCGTTCGCTGGAGAAACGGTCGAGCCGGCGAAACCGTGGGAGATCGTGAAGCGTGAAGACATTGCGAAAGTCTGGTCCGGAAATCCGGTCGGTTTCGCGTTCAAAATGCATGAAAATTTCCTTTTCATCGCGTTCTATGACGGAGAGGACAAAAAAATGGTCTTGGGTCAGAAAGACCTGAGTCAGGAAAATTCCGCGTGGACGTTCAAGAAAATGCCGACGGCGATCGGTTGGGACTCGCACAATTACGTGACTCTGGAATTCGACTCGGAAAATTACCTTCACGTCTCCGGAAACATGCACTGCGTTCCGCTCATTTACTATCGAGCGTCAAAACCGCTGGATATTCAGTCGGTGGAAGTGGTGAACCGGATGACGGCAACAGGTCTTTCTCCGGAAGAGTTGAGATCCGCGCGGGAAAACCGGTGCACCTACCCGACTTTCCTGAAAAACGCGGCCGGCGAGCTGATCTTCACGTACCGAGACGGCTCGAGCGGCAACGGGATCCAGATCTGGAACATTTACGACGTAAAGACGCGCACGTGGCGGCGATTCATGGATGTTCCGATGTTCGACGGCGAGGGCGAATGCAATGCGTACTACTGCGGACCGCTTTTGGGGCCGGACGGTTTCTACCATCTGGCGTGGGTCTGGCGCGATACTCCGGACTGCGCGACGAATCACGATCTCTCGTACATGCGGAGCCGGGATCTCGTTCATTGGGAAAAGAGCGACGGTTCCCCGCAGGTATTGCCGGTGACGCGGTCGAATAGCGAGGTCGTCGCACCGCTGAAAAATGGCGAAGGGCTTCTGAATCCGCTCGTCAGGCTCGGATTTGATGCGGAAAAGCGCGTCATCATCACGTACACGCGCTATGACGAAAACAAAAACAATCAGCTTATGCAGGCTCGTCGGGAAACGGACGGCTGGAAATACTACCAGACGTCGGACTGGACGCACAGCTGGGTCTTTTCCGGAGGCGGGTGCATTCCGACAGAACTTGGATTCAGCGGCGTGGAGTGCATCAACGGTAAGCTGGAGCAGTACTGGAATCGAAAGCATGAGCGGTCCGGACGATTTTTCTTGGATCCGGAAACACTGAAGCCGACAGGACCGGTACCTCCAGGATCCAGATTGCCGAATGAGTGCCGAAAATGCGAGAATCCGCAGGAAAATCAGACACCGAAACGTGCGTCGGTCACTGCCCCGAACGATCCGGACAGGATGTTCTATTTCGCGTGGGAAACGCTTCCAATCAATCGCGACCGCCCGCATCCGGTCGTTCCGGTTCCGTCGACTCTCCGAATGTTTGAACTGAAACGTTAGCGGTCGGTTCAGAAATGACGTCGGAGACTGGTCCGTGCAGTGCGCGGGGACGTAATGGAGAGTTTCCCGAAATACCGTTTCCGGGGACTCTCCAGGGTTCTCACGAGGTACTCGCCGATGGTTTTCTGTGGTCTCCGACTTTGTATTTTCAAAGAAATTGGGTAAAATAGACGTTAAATAGAAAGGCTGATTTAAAACGGCTGGATAAAAATGCGTTTTTAGACGCAGGATCTCCGGCAATCAGAAGTTGAGGCTTGAGTAAAATGCGAAAATTCCTGAAGTATGTTTTTTGTGTCCTTGGCGGAGTGCTCTTTCTTCTTTACGCGGTCGCGGCCTGGGTGACGGTCCGGCACGAAACGGATCTGGTCTTTCATCCGCATCAGCTCGACAGTACGACTCCGCCGGAAGTGCGTCCGCTAATCCTTCCGCATGCCGAGAGCGTCGTGTTTTTGGGAGAAGATATGCGGAAACTGCACGGTTACTTTGCGCAATCCGGCAGTTTCATTGATGAGAACACGATCCCGGTCCTTTTCTGTCACGGGAACGGCGGGAACTGCCTCTACACGAGCGGGTGGTTTTTCTTCGAGCAGCAGGACGCCGACGCCCAGGGGAACCGCGGGCCGTCACGGTTTGCGATGTTTTCGTTTGACTATCGTGCCTACGGATTCAGTGAGGGCAAGAAGTCGGAGCTGAACGAAGACGCGGTCTTTTCCGATGCACGTGCCGCTCGGGCTTGGCTTGCGCAGAAATGCGGGAAAAAGGAATCGGAGGTCGTGCTGATGGGGCATTCGCTCGGCGGCGGAGTTGCATCGGACCTCGCACAGGACGGAACTCCGGCACTGATCCTCTGCTCGACGTTTGATTCTGTACCGAATGTGCCGAAAACTTACTATCCAGTCTTTCCGTTTTCTCTTTTGATGAAAAATCAGTTTGCGTCTGCCGAGAAACTTGCTCGGATCTCCGTTCCGATCCTTCAATTTCACGATCCGACTGACAATATCGTTCCGTACCGCAACGGCCTGAAACTGCATGAAGCGGCACAGGAACCGAAGACGTTCGTGACGCTTTCCGGACTCTGCCACAATTACTCACCGAATCCGGAAATGTGCCGTCAGATCACGGAATTTCTGCTGACGCACGCGCTCTCGCCGTCCAAAGGATCGGATCCTGTGCCGGATGCAGGATCTGCACAGGATACTGACGCTGCACAGGATGCAGGCGCTATGCAAAATGCAGACGCTATGCAAAATGCAGGCGCTGTGCAAAATGCAGACGCTTTGCAAAATGCAGACGCTGTGCAAAATGCAGACGCTGTGCAAAATGCAGACGCTGTGCAAAATACAGACGCTGTGCAAAATGCGGAACTGCTCCCGAAAACGAAAGGCTGAGTGTTTTTGAGAGGAATATTGCGTACGAATTTTCAAAAAGAGACCGGGGGGGCTTGAAAAAACAGGATTTACGGGTAAAATAAACGATTTAGAAAATGTCCCGCCTTAAGAAAGTTTAATAAAAGATCCGAAAGGAGTGAATATGAATGCGATCGCAATGGCTGCCGTTCAGGTTTTTGCGCTTTTGCTTGGGCCTTGGAGCGTGACGTTTGAGGAGGAGACCTCGCGTCTTCGTCTTGAAAATCCGGCAGAGAACGTTTGCGTGGAAGGGACGCTTAGTTTTGAGTCCGATGGTCAGGTTTGGAAGATCGTTCGGCCTCGTGATGCGGTGGGGAACCGTCTTGGACTTTTAAGTCCGTCGAACGACATTCAGGGATACCTGACGTTTCAGCAGAACGGTGAACGGCTCGAAATGCTGGTCTCGCACCGTACGCGGCAGTTTTATTCGGGCGTTTTGAAATTTAACGGAAAAATCAAATTCCGCGATTTCAGTTTTGCATGCAAAACGCAGGCCTGCACGAAAGAGCGCGTTCTTTTCCTCGCGGCCGGAAACGGTAATTCGAAGCGGAACGATACGCTGTTTGCGCCGGAAGAAGACCTGGCAGTCCAGTTCCGTAGTGCGTCGCTTCAGTTGACGTCGGAGAGTGCGGGAGAGTGGAACGTCGCGATGGCCGGCAGGATCGAAGAGAGCGCGGAAGCAGTTTTTGCTTTCAACGTGGAGAAAAACTACCTTCAGCGCCGCTACATTCCGTACTATTCGCCGATCGACCGCAAACGCGCACCGAAAGCGCCGACCGGCTGGATGTCGTGGAACATTTACTTTGACACGGCGACAGCAGAAGACAATCTGGCGGAAGCGCGGATCGGGAAAAAGTACCTTCAGCCGTTCGGGATGGAGTTTTGGCACATTGAGTCCTGGCAGGGAAATTCGGACAAATTGCCGGTCTCCAATTTCTACAATCTGAACCTTGAAGTCAATGAGCGGCAGTTCCCGAAGGGAATGAAGCAGCTTGCGGACGACATTCGCGCTCTGGGATTCCGTCCGGGCATCTGGACTGCGCCGTTCGGGACGGGGAGCGATGAATTTTACGCGCAGCACAAAGATTGGTTCCTGCACGATGCGAACGGAGTTCCGATGCGCACGTGGAACGGGAAGTACACGATCGACCCGTCCAATGACGAAGTGATCGCGCATCTGCGCAAGATCCATGAGATCATGGCGAAGGAATGGGGGTACGAGTACTTCAAGATCGACGGAATGTCCGGAGCCGGAGCGGGATACTGTGCCCATTTCTTTGAGCGTTCGGAAGTGAAAGCTGCGATGAAGGACCCGAATTGCCCGGATCCATTTGAACGCTGTGTACGCGCTTTCCGCGAAGGTATCGGTGAGGACCGGGTCTTCAATGCCTGCCAGGGGCACTTCACTGGGCCGGAACCGAAATACGCGGACTGCGGACGCATCGGTGCGGACATCGTGCACCCGAACAAACCGGTGACTTGGCACAATCTGCTGAATCAGGCGGGACGGACGCACAATCAGATCTTCGCACACAATATCGTGTTTTACGCGGACCCCGATACGCTCATGGTGAATGAAGCGCTGACGCTTGAAGAGGCGCGGCTATCCACCGTCGTCGTGAGTTTGCCGGGGCAGATGATGTTCTCGGGCGACAAACTCGCGGAACTGCCGATGGAGCGGATGCGTCTCCTTCAGCAGGCACTTCCGCCGGTCGCAGACATTCATCCGGTAAATCTGTACCCGATCTTCCATCTTCTTCCGGTCTGGGACCTGAAGGTCTGCCGAGACTGGGCGTCGTACGACGTCATCGCACTGTTCAACTGGGAAGATGAAGAAGCAGAAGTCGGTTTCGATTTTGCAGAAGTCGGTCTCGATCCCGATCAGGACTGTGTCATGTACGAGTTCTGGACGGAAACGTACGTCGGAAAAGTGAACGGCGGTTTTTCGTGCAAGATCCCGCCGCACGCAGTTCGTCTTTTTGCGGTCCACCGTGCGCAAGAGCATCCGCAGTTTCTCTCCAGTGACCGGCACGTGACGCAAGGTGCGGTCGACGTCAAAGCGATGGATTGGACAGACGGCAAACTGACGGCAAAACTGGAGTTGGTCGGCGGCTTTCCGACGACGTTCCGATTCACTGTTCCGGAAGGGATGAGCATGAAGTCCGTGACGGCAGGTGACGGTGTGCGAGTTGAGACCCGGAGTGAAGCGGACGGCCGCGTGCTTGCCGTGAAGCTGGGGGCGGAAACTGCGCAGACCGTGGAACTGTCCGTAGATTTCCAATGAGGAACTGCGTTTCCCGTGTTTGGGAAGGCGTTAACGTTCCTCAAGAATTTCGGTGCGGAAAGGGGCTTGAGTTCTTTTTCGCGCCGGATATTTCCTTAAATTCCCCATTTTTTATTTACCGATCACCAATTACCATTTACCATTAATTTTCCTTTTCACAGAAGATCAAAATGAAATCCGTTGCATTAAATCCATGTCCTCCGAAGGAAGTTCTCGAAGAAATGACCCGTCATGCCGAAAGTATCGTCGCTCGGCAGTTTCATCAGCAGGGGTACCCGTTCGATCAGGAAGTAAATCTGGCGGGATACTATCAGTGGCTGCTTGAAACGAAACTCTGTGATGTGACGCTCATCAACGTGGGCGATCCGTACAAAACGGAGTGGGATATGCTGGAGTCGGACGAATTTGAGCGGCGCTGCATCGATTTTCTGGCCAAAAGTTTTGGTTTTGCGGACGACGATCACTGGGGCGTGCTGACGAACGGCGGAACGGACGGCAACATGCATGGCGTCTATTTCGGAAGAAAGTACCTGGAAGATTTCGCACGCGAGCTAGACTTGACCGGCGAAAATGCCAAACCGATCCTTTACGTTTCTTCTGAGGCGCATTACTCCGTCCGAAAACTCGGAGACATTCTCCAGATCGAGACGCGGCTGATTGACGCACACCCGATGGGGCAAATGGATGTGGAAGATTTTCGACGCAAACTGCACCCAGACCGCCCTGCTCTGATTGCGATCGCGATCGGCGGAACGTTTAAAGGTGCGATCGATGACCAAAAGGCGATCGCGCAGGTCCTAGACGAAGTGAAGCCGCCGGCGGTCTATCGTCATTTGGATGCGGCGCTTTTCGGAGGGTATCTGCCGTGGGTGGATGAACAGGAAGTCCGCGATATTCTGAATCAGCAGCTGCGCGGTTTCGACTCACTGTCGGTCTCGGGGCACAAATTCCTCGCGATGAATGAGCCGATCGGGATCTTCATTTGCCGGAAAGACGTTCCGAACCACCTCCACACATACAGTGTGCCGTACCTGAACGGCGTGATCCCGACGATCAGCTGTTCCCGCAGCGGTTTCCATGCTCTGAAGCTCTACTGGCGTCTCATGACGACTGGGGAGGATGGTTTTCGTGCGGAGGCTGCGCATATTCTGAAGATGACGCGGCTTTTTGAGACCCGTCTAAAAGAGATCGGTGTGAAGTGCTGGGTGAATCCGTGGTCCAACACGATCTGCATGGAGCGGCCGGCTCCGGAGATCGTGCACAAGTATGCGATGGCGTGCGGGGAGTGTTCCGTTTTAGGGAAACTGGCACACGTTGTCGTGATGCAGTTTTTCAATGGATCGCTCATTGAGGAATTCGTTGCGGATATTTTGCGGACTCGCTGATCTTCCGTGACTTGCCCTGTAAAATAGCTCGAACTCAAATTTTCAATTTTTTGGGAGTTTTACCATGAAAAAATCGGGAAATGTTCCCCTTTTACCGTTTTGTGTATTTTTGCCGCTGGGTGTATTTTCGCTTTGTGTTGTAATGTTTTGCGGACTTTGTGTTACGCCGGTCTCGGCACAGGAACGGTCTCCGGGTGACGCAGCTGCGACGTCGTATGCGCCGATCGAGGTCTTGAATGCTCAGATCCAGGCAACTGTCGCGGAGCTTGCCGAGAAAATGAACGCAGGCGAAGCGTATTGGGACGAGAATGCTGCGGAAGTTCGCCGTCTTGCGAACGTACTTGCTGTTTTTGCGCAAGTCGCGGGACTTCATGACCAGTACTGCCCAGCGAAGAACGGTGCGACGAACATCATCGACGCAGGCAAAGTGCTCGCAAAAGTTTCGACCTATGCCGAAGCGCAGGCCGCGTGGACCCAGATGCAGGAGGCTCTTGCCTCAACGGACAGCAAAAACCTGGCCTGGAGCGACCCTGCCGGAAGTTTCCGGGAAGTCATGCAGTCCATTGCGCTTTACGATCAGGAGATCTCGGAAAGGATCAAGAAACGGCGCGGGCTGGACAAAGTGGCGGGGCGCGCTGTCGCAATGGCGGTCCTGTTTCAGGGAATGACGGCAATGGCGCATGAATCGCCGAAACCGGAAAACGCCGTCATGTGGCAGGAATTCTGTATGCGGTGCCGGGACGCTTCCTACTTCCTGCACGTGACGCTTGAGGTCTCCGACCGTAAATATTCGCCAAAGAATTACGAGATCCTGCATAAACATTGCGCAGAGTGTCATCAGGAGTTTGGAAATTGATCGTGGTTCGTGGATCGTGAATTGCGGAACGTGCGGAGGAACGTAAGAGGAAGGAGCATTTATGTCGGAAGAGATCCCGTCGTACACTTGGGATGAGCTCACACCGCTTCCGTGTCCGGTCGAGTTTCTCGAAAGGGCGGGGGTCGGCAGTACGCAGCCTTGCTTTGAATACGCGCTTCCATACGGTGCGGAACTGATGGACGATGGGGTGCGTTTTCGTTTTTTCAGTCGAAATGCTCGCGAAATGCGCATCCTTTTTTACGATTCCCCGCTGGATCTTCAACCCTCGCAGATCGTGCCGCTTTACCCGGAAACGAATCGCTGGGGGGACGTCTGGACGCTTTTCGTGCCGGGCCGCGGAGTTGGGACGCTCTATCACATTCAGGCGGACGGACCTTTTCTGCCGGAAGAGGGAATGCGGTTTGACAGAACTGCACGGCTGGTAGATCCGTACGCAAAAGCACTTGCGGGACCGTACCTTTTCACGGAGGACAAAATTCTCGTTCCGCCGAAATGTGTCGTGGTCTCAGACCATTTCGATTGGCGCGGTGACCGGCATTTACGGTACCGAATGGAAGATTCCGTCGTTTACGAAATGCACGTACGCGGATTCACACGTTCCGGGTCGGCGGAGTGTGCGTATCCGGGGACCTATCGCGGAGTGACGGAGAAGATACCGTATCTGAAATTGCTTGGGATCACCGCTGTGGAGCTCATGCCGGTACACGAATTTCTTGTTTCCGATCCGTTTATGCTTGCGGAGAAGACGCCAAGGGTGAACTACTGGGGCTACGATCCCGTCGCGTTTTTTGCGCCGCACCGCGAGTATGCTGCAGATACTTCCCCAGGGGCGCAGGTCCGTGAGTTCAAGGAGATGGTCTTTGCGCTGCATCAGGCTGGCATTGAGGTCATTCTGGACGTCGTCTTCAACCACACGGCCGAGGGAAACGAACGAGGGCCAACGCTTTCCTTCAAGGGACTGGAAAACTCCGTTTACTACATTTTGGAGCGAGACCGCCGTTTTTACACGAATTACTCCGGGTGCGGAAACACCGTCAACGGCAATCATCCCATCACGCGAGAGCTGATATTCAACTGTTTGCGGTACTGGGTCCACAATTTCCACATTGACGGCTTTCGTTTCGATCTGGCGTCTATTTTGAGTCGGGACAGGAACGGAAATCTCATGACGGATCCTCCGATCGTTGAGATGATCGCCGAGGACCCGCTGCTTGCGGACACCAAGATCATTGCCGAGGCGTGGGATGCTGCTGGTGCGTACCAGGTCGGAAATTTCAGCACGACGCGCTGGGCGGAATGGAACGGAAGGTACCGTGATGACGTTCGGCGTTTTTGGCGCGGAGACCGATCCATGACGAATCAGCTTGCGACGCGCATCGCCGGATCCAGCGACCTCTACGAGTCGGGAGGACGTGCTCCGTACCACAGCATCAACTTCATCACCTCACACGATGGATTCACGCTCAACGATCTCGTTTCGTACAATGAAAAGCACAATGAGGCGAATGGAGAGCAAAATCGTGACGGCGATAATAACAGCTTTTCGTGCAATTATGGAGTGGAAGGGCCCGCGAAAACGCCTGCACTGAGACGATTTCGAAGACGCCATATCCGAAACTTTCTCGCGACGCTTTTTTTCAGTCACGGAGTTCCGATGCTCCTGATGGGAGACGAGTGTCGGCGGACGCAGGATGGGAACAACAATGCGTACTGTCAGGACAATGACCTTTCATGGATGGACTGGGAGCTGATCGGAAAAAATGCGGATCTGGTCCGATTCGTTTCTTCGCTGATCCGTTTCCGGCGGAGTGAACCGACGCTGCGCCGAAGGGAATTTCTGACCGGTCAGCCTGTGGGACTTAAGACGATGCTGCCTGATGTAAGCTGGTATCGGCATGACGGCAGGCCGTTTGACTGGACAGACACTTCATGTCCGACGCTTGTGTGCATGTTTGCGGCTGTGCCGTCTTCTGAAAAGTCTGGTGGGGCTCCGGACGGGGAACTGCGGAGCAATCATATCCTGCTGATCTGTCACAATGGGCAGAGATCGGTCTCATTCCGGCTTCCGGATGAACTCCGAATGCTCTCCTGGCGTCTGTTCGTGAACACTGCGGCAGCACCGCCGAACGACATCTACCCGTCGCTGGATGGACCGGAACTTGCCGCCGACAAAGAACTCATCCTTCCGCCGTTTTCCCTGCACTGTTTCTTGGCGCCGGATACCGAGTAGAAAAGTGGCGGACCCTCTACTTTCAGGAGCCTGATTTCTAAGATGTTACCACAGATCCGACAAAATTTCAACCGGGGAAGCCGTTTTTTGAGAAAAAAGAGCCAAAAAGTTTACTTTTTATCTTCTTTTGAGCCAAAATATCGCTCTGAAGGCTTGCCCATCTATTGACTTTTTGGAAATTTGGTGTACAATAGGTTTCAATTATTTTTATCTGTTGAAAATTGGAAAATAGGAACAGCTTATGAAAAAATTTATTCTTTTACTCATTTTGTTCCTTCTTCCGGCGTTGGTGTTTGCCGTCGAGCCGGTGAGGGAGTGGAAGTCGAAGACGGGGAAGACGATCATTTCTGCGTCGATGGATACGGAAAACGATCCGGAACCGTCGACCGTTTATCTTCTCAAGGAAGGCAAACGTTTCAAGATCCCGTTTGCGAATCTTTCCGGCGAGGACCAGAAGTATGTGACTCAGACGCGCGAGAAAGCCGCCTCTTCCCGGACGATGGAAGAAGATTTTGGACTGGAGGAAGTCGGCAGTGAGACCGAAACCGGTTCTTCCGACCGCGGAGTGGCGATCGTGGAAAAAGGGAATCGGTATGCGCTTTTGATCGGCGTGAATCAGTACGCGAAGCCGATCCGGTCGCTCCGTTTCTGCATGAACGACATGAAGACGCTGGCCGAGAGTTTCCAGAAAATCGGTGTGCCGGAGGAGAATATTTTTCTCATGACGGATGATTCCGAGCCGGAACGCCGTCCGACGCGGGCAAATATCGAGCGGCAGATCGAGAGCATCACACAGCTGATGGGTGAGGGGGACCAGCTTACGATCGCGTTCAGCGGGCATGGCGTGATGGTGGATGGAAAATCGTACCTTTGTCCGTCGGACACGGACCTTGAAAAAAGGGATTCGATCATCTCACGCGATTGGGCGTTTGAGCAGCTTGAAAAATGTGCGGCACGTCAGAAGATCTTCATCGTGGATGCGTGCCGTGATGAAGTCGCGTTTGGCGGCTCGAAGGGGCTTGGAGGGGCGAAGACACTGGATGACCCGATCGGTGCGGAGACGCACGGTTTCGTTCT
>JAFQOH010000036.1:0-7818 GCA_017403345.1 Thermoguttaceae bacterium | reverse complement strand
CCCGTTTTCAAGGACTTTCTCGTCATGCGGTACGCAGAAGGCGAGACGCTTGAAGAGTGGTTCAAAAAGCAGTCGGGACACGAAAACGGACTCCCCGCGCAGACGGTTTTGCCCGTTCTTCAGCAGATCGCAGAGGCGCTGGATGCGATGCACTCGCGCACGATCATCCACCGCGACGTGAAACCGCAGAACATCATTTTCAGTACGCAGGATCCCAAACTTGCCAAACCGTGGCTCATCGATTTCGGCATCGCGCAGGCCGTAAACACATCCGACCCGGCTCAAAACCGCCGAAAGTCCGGCACGCCGATCTTCATGGCTCCGGAGCAGCATTACGGAAAACCGCAAGACGCACGCACGGACCAGTACGCTCTTGCCGTCACCGCTTTCTGGCTCCTGACTGGCCATTTCCCGTTCGATGCGGACCCTGCGGAAGAGCTTTCCGGCAAGAAAATGTTCCCGCAAAACTCCCTCGCCCCGATCTCTCCGTCCTTCAAAGACACGTTCCTCCGCGCGTTGGCGTACGATCCGAAAGACCGATTTGAGTCGTGCGGAGAGTTCGTTCGCGTTTTGTCTGGCGGCGTTGTGCCAGTTCCGGATCCGTTAGACGAAAAAGTAACGCTGGATGAACTCCGCGAGGCCATTCGCGCGGCGATCGGTCAAAGAACGGAGCTTTTGAAGGACTATTTGCCGGAAAGTAAACGAATTGCCGCACAGGATTCGGAGATCACGCGCAAGTGTGTGGTCTACCTTCGGGAACTTGAAAACGAGATCACCGGTTTTGAGCAAAAAGTCGCCCAAATGCGTGCCGACGGAATGCGCGAAGACGGTCCCGTTTTTCAGAGAGTCATCCAGCAGCATCAGGAACACCTTGAAATGAAACTGGATTTCAGCAGTGACGCTCCCCCCAAAACGCCGCAGGAGTGGGAAATGCTGCTGGATTGGATGGAGGAGATCAAGCGTCGTCAGCTGGAAGAGATGCGTAACCTCCTGATATCGAGGAAAAATCCAGCAGCTGGAGCTCGCTGTGTGCTGAAGACTGTGGACGGTATTGAGTACGCCTTCCGCTGGTGTCCGGCGGGAACGTTCACGATGGGGAGCTCCGCAGGTTTTTGGGGCTGGTTGTCTGGCGCGAAACAGCACGAAGTGACGCTGACGCGCGGTTTCTGGATGCTTGAGACGGAAGTGACGCAGGCGATGTGGCAGAGCGTGATGGGTACGGATCCGAGTGAATTCAAGGGATCCCAGAATCCGGTGGAGAATGTGAGTTGGAAAGAGTGCGATGACTTTTGCGAGAAACTTTCGGGTAAACTTGGCCTGACGGTGAGTCTCCCGACGGAGGCGCAGTGGGAGTACGCTTGCCGAGCGGGGACAACGGGGGCGTATGCCGGCGATCTTGATGAGATGGGCTGGTACGGTTCCAACAGCGGAAGTAAAACTCATCCAGTTGGCCAAAAGAAACCGAACGGCTGGGGCATTTACGACATGCACGGCAACGTCTGGGAGTGGTGTTCGGACTGGTATGATTCTCACTCTGCGTCGCCAACGAGTGACCCGACAGGCCCGAATAGCGGCTTGAACCGAGTCAACCGCGGGGGCGGCTGGTACGACTTCGCCCAGTTCTGTCGCTCCGCGAACCGGGACGGGTCTCCGCCGTACGGTCGGAGCAACATCCTTGGCTTCCGCCCAGTTTTGGCCAGTCCAGCTCCAGGCAAGTAAGCGCAGCGCCCCAATTGGAGTGCGGCAATACAGTCACGCAGTGACCATTGCCGCTTTTACATTCGGCGATACAGCTCGATAGCGCATTCGCCGGGAGTGGACGTTTTGCGTCAGCCCTTCGGCCGAAATTCCAATTTTTTTCCACTCCCACACGGCAAATGCGCATCCGACTGTATCACCGCACTCCAAATCTACCGCCTCACGCTGTTGGGCACTCTCTTAGGAACGAACGTTTTAAGATCTTGACTTTCTGTTTTATCGGCGGCATTCCTGCCGAATGGCGATCAAGTCTTTCATCACGTTTTCGAGTGACGGATCTTTGCCCGTTTTTCCAAACGCGTCGTGAAGCTGAACGTAAAGCGCGTAAAGCCGACGGTATACGGAAGCCGATCCAGGATCCGGAACGTAGATCTTCTCCTTCACGCCCGTCATTTGGTCCGCCGCGGTCGCGAAGTCTCCATACGCACCGCCAACGACCGCTCCTGCGATCGCGGAACCAAGCGCACACGTCTGCGAACACCGGCTGACTTTGACAGGCCGGTCGAAAATGTCTGCGTAGATCTGCATCACCAACGCGTTTTTCTCCGCGATCCCGCCGCAGCAGACGACCTCTTTTACCTCGATGCCGTACTCGACAAACCGGTTGATAATAGTCAGTGCGCCAAATGCCGTCGCTTCGATCAGAGCGCGGTAGATCTCCGCCGCGGTCGTGTGGAGCGTCTGTCCGAGGATCAGACCGGTAAGATTCTGGTCGACCAGGACGGTCCGATTTCCATTGTTCCAATCGAGCGCGAGAAGTCCCGACGCGCCGGGTTTGAGTTTCTGCGCTTCTTCGGTCAGTGCCGCGTGTGCAGAATCATCTCCGGAAACGACGTGTTTGACGAACCAGTTGAAAATGTCGCCGACGGCCGACTGGCCGGCTTCCAGACCGTACATTCCGGGGAGGACGGATTCTGGAACGATCCCGCAGAGGCCGGGAATGTCCGCGATGGGTTGGGAAAGAGGCGAGACCATGATGTCGCAGGTACTCGTGCCGATGGTCTTCACGAGCGTACCAGGTCTGACTCCGGATCCGATGGCGCCAAGGTGACAGTCAAACGCTCCGACTGCGACGGGGATCCCTGCCGGAAGTCCCGTCTTCTCCGCGATCTCGGCAGTCAGCGTTCCAGCGGCGTGATCGACCGGTACAGCCTTCGTCGAGTAACGGAAACGCACGAGCCGTTCGTCGAGCGACCGCAGAGCCTCTTCGGACGGCAGACCGCCCCACTGTTCATGGTAAAGCGCTTTGTGACCGGCAGCGCAGATCCCGCGCGGCATCGTTTCGGGATCCAGATTCCCAGTCAGCCACGCAGGAATGAAGTCCGCCAGCTCGATCCACGACGCAGCCGCTTCCGCCACGTTCGGCGACGTGCGGACACAGTGAAGGATCTTGGCCCAATACCATTCGCTGGAGTACGTTCCCCCGCATTTCGCGAGAAATCCCTCCGGACGCGCTTTCGCCCAATCGGTGATCTCCTGCGCTTCTTCGACCGACGTGTGATCCTTCCAAAGCCAGGCCTGCGCGGCGAGGTCGTCCTTGAATTCCGGCTTCATCGCCAGCGGCGTTCCCTCCGCGTCGACCGGGATCGGCGTACTTCCCGTCGTGTCGACTCCGATCCCGACGATATTTTCGGCCGAGAAACCGGGAGTCTGTTCTTTCGCCTGACGCACGGCATTTCCGACTGACGTGAGGAATCCCTTAAGATAGTCTGCCGGGTTCTGACGCGCAAGATTCGGATCGCGCGGGTCCAGCAGGATCCCGGCGGTCCCTGAAGGATAGTTGAAGACCGACTCACTCACGATCTTACCGTCTGAGAGTCGGGCAATGACGGCGCGGACACTGTTCGTCCCGTAATCAACGCCGATGGAAAAGCGATTTTCTTTCATGTGGATCTACTCCCTGTTCTCTGTGTTCACTTTTTGGCCGTAGTAGGCATTCGGGCCGTGCTTTCTCGAATAGTGTTTTTCCAAAACATACGATTCCAGCGCAGGAAACGACTGCGCGATCTGGAACGTTTTGAGTGCCATTTCCGCCACCGCTTCCAGAGCGACCGCGTTCTGCACGGCTTTCGATGCGGAATTTCCCCAGGTAAACGGAGCGTGTCCGGCCGCCAAAACTCCGGGGATCGCCTCCGGGTCCAGTCCGTGTGCGGAAAATCGCTCCACGATGACCTTCCCGGTGTTGCGCTCATACGCTTCACGGACTTCCTCTTCCGTCAGAGGCCGCGTGACCGGAACGGAACCGAAGAAGTGGTCCGCGTGCGTCGTTCCAAGACACGGAATTTCCCGCCGTGCCTGTGCCCACGCCGTTGCCGACGTGCTGTGCGTGTGGACCATTCCCCGAAGTGAAGGGAACTTTTCGCGAAAAAAGGCGTAGACCTCAAGATAGGTCGGTGTGTCCGAGGACGGCTGATTCTCTCCTTCCAGAATCGTACCGTCAGGGGCAACGACCACCATTTCACGCGGCGTGAGTTTTTCGTACGGGACGCCGCTCGGTTTGATGACCAGCGCGTCTCCATCGTCAGTCCATTCTCCGGCATTTCCCCACGTCAGCGTCACCAGACCATGACGGACCAGATCAAGATTGGCGGCGCAGACAGCTTCTTTCAGCTGCGGAATATTCATACGTTTCTCCAAGGAAAACTTTTAAAATGAAAACAGACTGCGGCAGTCCGTCTTGAAAGTCTGATTTTTCCGGAAACCGAAAAGACCAGACTTCCTTTTCTCTCAACGAACTGCCGAGATCTCGGAAATGAAACTGAAACTTACTCGACGCTTACCTCGATCACCGTGGCAGAAAGCGACGGCAGGAGGACGCTCAGCTGGTTTCCGCTGCATTTGACGGCAAGCGGCTTCGGCGTGATGGCGTTCGGATCGGCAAGAGTGTTGCGTTTCAGGAGCTTCGCGTCGGCATTTTCGCCCTCAGCCAGATCCGGCGTAACGGTCAGAGCTTTCGCGGAAAGGACCTTCACGTCGTTGAGCTTCACGTTCATGACGGCATCTTCGCGCTGATTGTTCACGACCTTGACGAAAACTTTCTTTCCGTCAGCCGAACGTGTCGCGACGGCGTTCACGATCGGATTTTCGCCGTTGAGTGCCGCTGAAACAGAGAGAAGTTCCACGCGATTCGGCGCGTAGTGTTCCCGCCAGAGCTTCATGACGACGTAGTTCGGACCCGGGAACCAGCCGGTGTGGTCAAAGTTCACGAACGCATTGTCCCACGAACGTCCCGCACTGGTGTGGCGCAGGAAGAGAGCCGGAGCCGCGATCTGGAGCGTGTCGCCGACCGCTTCAAAGCAGTTCAGGATGCCGCCGGCGTGCAGACCGGTACGCCAGTCTGTACTCTGCGCGTTCCATTCCGAGTCGAACATTCGGACGTCCGGATTTTCGGACCCCTGGATGATCTTCGCGCGGGATTCAAAGAAACGCTGGTTTTCGTACGGGTTGACAGCAAAACCTTTTGGATCATCGTAGCGGTGCGTGGAGAGGAAGGAGAAGTACGGCGCGGCACCTTCCATCACGGCACTGTCCCAAGCCGTTCGGTTTCCCATCCAGGAGCCGCACGCAATGATCGTAATGGACGGATCGATCGCCTTCATGCGCGGGACCAGTTCCTTGATGATGCGGACATACTCTTCTGCCGGAGTGTAGCCGCCGTGCACCTCATTGTCGATCTCCCAGTACTTCACGCCATAGGGTTCCGGATGCCCGTTCTTCGCACGGACAGCACCCCATTTGGAGGTCACCGGACCATTGCAGTACTCGACCCACTCGCAGACTTCCGTAAGCCAGTCGATCTTCTCGTTTTCGATCCCGGCACGCTGAGTCCACTGTTTCGTTCCGATGTTCACGACCATGAGCGGTTCCGCACCGGTCTTTTCGCAGAGTTTGATGAATTCGTCGATTCCAAAGGAGTTCGTGTCGACGTCGTTCCACAGTTCGATCGGGTACGCACCGCGGTCATCCTGCGGACCGATGCCGGACTTCCAGCGATAGCAAGACGCATAGCATCCGCCCGGCCAGCGGATCAGTTCGGGCTGAATGTCCTGGATCGCCTTCAGAAGGTCAGGACGGAATCCGGAGTACTTTTCCTTCCACGTTCTGGGAGTCACGGAGAGCTGGTCCAGATCGAGCGTTTTGCCGTCAGCCGTGAGGATCTCAAGGGCGAGTTTGCCGTCTTTGGTGCTCTGAGCGACCTGGAACGTGCCGGTAAATTTCGTCCATTTGTCGGCGTTGACGTCAAATTTCTGCCCCATGAAGGAGACGCTTCCTGTACCGCGGGTCCAGAAGGAAAAATCGTAATTTTCGCCCTTTTCAAAAGCGTAGTTTTTCTGCTGGAGCGTTCCGTCGGCATACCAGCGGATGAATTTCGCACTGTTTCGCGCGTCGCCGGCCTTCAGTTCCGAGGTGCCGGTCACGTCCCAGTAGCGGACCTGCGCAGGAAGGGCGGATCCACTGGATGCAGGAACGCCGTTGACCAAGACATTTCCCTTGAGGTCTTTGACGCAAATGTTCGAATAACTCGCCGCGGTATCCCAGGTTCCCAGACCGACTGCACCGGCCGTGAGCGTACCGTCCACAGAATCAATGACTTTTTCGCCGTTGATGAAAAGCTCGAAATGGTTCTTTTCGACGCGCAGACGCAGACGGTAAACCGTGTTTTCCTTGATCGGTTCAAACTTCAGAACGTCGGCATTCACAGCAATACGGCTCTCTTTCGTGGCTTCGCCGGCGTTGCGTTCCACGCCATGGCGCACGTTTTTCCAACCGCCGAGGTTCACCCAGTAAAAATTCTCGCCCTTAACGCGGAACATAAGAAGAAACCCTTCCGCCCCGCCCTGTTTGACGGCATCGCAGGTCAATTCATAGTCCGTCCAGCTTTCGTCGCCAAATACGAACGTCGGGTTTCCTCTTCTGGACTTTTGCGTCAGCGTACCGTTTTCTACGTTCCACTCATTCGCAGTTCCAGCCTCAAAGGAGCGATTCCAAACCAGGTCGCCCCAGAGTCCGCCATTGCACGAATTGTAGATGTGCTCCAGGAAATGACTGTATACGCGCTCGTCGATTGAGTTCAGTTTTTTTCCGGCATTTACCGTTACATTCATCGGTTCCGCAGCCTGAAGCAGACCAACAGACCAAATCAAAAAAAGGATCGAAAGGATCTTTTTCATGAAATTTTCTCCTGATTGAAAGGATTTGGGGGTGGGAAATCTTACACGGTATCTCCCTCTTGATGTTTTTAGTATAATATAAATTGGCAAAAAAGTCAAAGGTATTTTTGCGCAAAGTCGGGGGTTAATTTCCGCTTTTGTATATCTACTCTGTACTTTTCATTCCGATTTCCACAAAATTCCAAAAAATTCTCTCCCTCAAAAAACCTTACACACTCTCTCCCAATGTTATTGTTGTTTGAAATTGTGGCACCTATGAAAACAAGGTTTTTCGTGAGTGCCTTCAAATTTTCTCAAATTTTCCAAGAAATATCTTAAGTGTCCCCTTGCTTTTATTTTTGATTGAGTTACACTGAAAAGAAAAGGTGCGTTTTCCCTGAAATTTTTCCCGATTCAGAGGCGTTTTATGACAACGAATCCAAAGTCCAATAAGAGTATCCGATACCGTTCGCTGCGCATGGAGTCTCTGGAGAAACGGGAGATGCTTTCTGCGGCGCCGATCGATGATACTTGTACGCTGGAGACCGGCGGAACGCTCATTTATCGGGTCGTGGAGAATGAAACGAAAAACGCGGAAACTTCTGCGAATATTGGCGGCAGAGACATCGGCAGCGGTGCACCGAGCGATGTTTCGTTCGAGCTGCCCGCAGGAAGTACGATGCCGGAGATCTCGATTTCTGACGATCTGAAGGCGCGGGTAGACAATTCTCCGAACGGGCGGATCGAGATCGAAGACTGGACGGACAACGATTACGATGACCTGGTGATCGACATTACTTTCATCCCCTTTCAGTCCGGCGAGTCGTTCGTGCCGTCCTGTTCGGGATGCTGCGAGACTTCCATTGCCGGCGGGGTCGGATACAGTGCACCGCAGGGGCAGGTCGCCTTT
>JAFQOH010000035.1:0-24512 GCA_017403345.1 Thermoguttaceae bacterium | reverse complement strand
GGTCGTGCGAGTGGGCGTGGTCGTGCGAGTGGGCGTGGTCGTGCGAGTGTGCGTGGTCGTGCGAGTGTGCGTGGTCGTGCGAGTGTGCGTGGTCGTGCGAGTGTGCGTGGTCGTGCGAGTGGGCGTGGTCGTGCGAGTGGGCGTGGTCGTGCGAGTGTGCGTGGTCGTGCAAGTGTGCGTGGTCGTGCAAGTGTGCGTGGTCGTGCGAGTGGGCGTGGTCGTGCGAGTGGGCGTGGTCGTGCGAGTGGGCGTGGTCGTGCGAGTGGGCGTGGTCGTGCGAGTGGTGCTCATGAATGTCCACGGTCAGCATTTTGCCGGACATTCCATGCGAGCCTTTTTTCGTTCGGCGCAGATGGAAGTGCTCCGGGATCAGACGGTGGAGCGGTTCTTCTACGGCACTCTGGGAAATTCCCTTCCGCTCACAGAATTCAATGAGTGCATTCAGGATCATGTCTCCGGAACCGCCGCCCACACTGTCAAATCGTAAAATCTTCATTCTCTTCAACTCCATGGAGCGTACTGCCGAAAAGGAGGGAACGGCAGCATGCCCCTAATATTCAGAAACTCTTTCATTAATTTTCTATATTTTACCAAAAAGCGTGAGAATTTCAAGCGTCTTCAAGAGAAAAAGAATGTGTTTTTTAAAAAAGAAACAGAAAGAACGTTTCCTGACGCTGGAAAAACGGTCAGCCTCCCCCTTAAAAAAGTCCTTGAAACAGAAAAATTTTGCAGGATTTGAACGAAAAGTAGATTTTATGGAAAGTTTCATGGAATTTCGATGGGGAGGGGGGCTGGAAATTTTTTCGCTTAAGGGTAAAATAAAGAGTAGTTAAAATTTCATTTCGTTTCACACTCTTTTTGAGGAAAACTTCAAAATGGAAAAATTCACCACGCACACGGGCCTCGTGATCCCGATGGACCGTTCGAATGTCGATACGGACCAGATCATGCCGAAACAGTTTCTCAAAAGGATCGAACGCTCCGGCTTCGGCCAGTTCGTTTTTTTTGACTGGCGTTTTCTTGAGGATGGTTCGGAAAATCCCGAATTTGAACTAAACAAACCGGAGTACCGCGGCGGCACGATCCTGCTGACGCGCCGTAATTTTGGATCTGGTTCAAGCCGTGAACACGCGCCGTGGGGACTTGCCGACTACGGATTCAAGGTCCTGCTTGCACCGAGTTTTGCCGACATTTTCTTCAATAATTCGTTCAAAAACGGCATGCTCCCCATTCGTTTGAGCGAAGAAACGATCGAGGACCTTTTCCAGCGGACTGCCGCACATCCCGGTTACAAACTCACGGTCGATCTTGAGAAACAGATCATTTCCGACGAGTACGGTCTCGAACTTCCGTTTGAAGTCGACGCGTTCCGAAAGCACTGTCTCCTGAACGCCCTGGATGACATTTCGCTCACCCTTCAGCATGAAGAAGCGATCGCGGGCTGGGAAAAGAAAAACGACTAAGTTCGTCTGGATCTCAGATTTTTTACCCTGTGCGGGGTCCCCAAGTTTTGAGGATCCCGTTTTTTGGGGACCCAGCCGGCAACTGCACACCGGGGGACAGTGAAAAATGAGTTTTTGGTGTAAACGTGAGAACGCACAGTCCAGAACGCAGTCCAGAACGCAGTCCAGAACGCAGTCCAGAACGCAGTCAAAAACGCAGTCAAAAACGCAGTCAAAAACGCAGTCAAACGTTCTCGCGGCAGAAACGATCCTTCCGAAAATCGCGGTTTTTGAAGTGACGTATCGCTGTCCGCATCGCTGTGCGTTTTGCTACTGCCCATGGGAAAACGCTCAGGATTGGCCGAAAGACGAACTTTCGACCGCGGAAGTCTTCTCGGCTCTGGAAATGCTGCGTCGATGCGGTGTGCGCCAAGTCACGTTCAGCGGCGGTGAACCGACACAGCGTCCTGATCTGCGTGAGCTTTTGCTTCATGCCCGTTCGCTCGGTCTGCACGTTGGCCTGATCTCCAACGGACGCGTGCTGGATGCAGAATGGCTCGATTTTCTTCGACCGCTCCATGTGCAGCTCTCGCTTTCCGTCCCGGGGATCGAGACTTTTGAGCAAACTACCGGTGTTTCGGGAGTCGGACACGTGCTGCAGCTTTTCTCCATGGCGAAAGAACGCGGGATCAAAACCTGTGCCAACGTGACTGTCAGCCGAACGAACCTTCCGGAACTCTACGAAAACATTGCGTACCCGCTCATTTACGGCGCGGACTATCTGCTCCTAAACCGATTCATGCCGGGCGGACGAGGAATGCAGCACACCGAACTGCTTCTGAACGCAGAGGAACTCGATTTGATGCTCGAAACTGCTGAGAAAGTTCTGTCGCGTGCAGGGAAAAAAGGACACGTTGGCACGGAATTGCCATACTGCGTCCTTCGCGATCCGAAAAAATTCCGTTTTCTCCAAATTTCATCCCGATGCAGCGCGGCACGATATTTTTGCGCACTCGATCCCGGCGGCTGGCTGAAACCGTGCAATCACTCCCCGGTCCGCGTCTGCCGATTTGACGAGATCCCGGACCAGATCCCCGCACACCCGTACTGGAAACGCTTTCTTGAATCAGACTACCTCCCCGAAATGTGTACCGATTGCCGTCATCTTTCGCTTTGCCGAGGCGGCTGTCGGGAAGCCGCGCACGTTTTCGGCGGCTCGCTCAACTCTCCCGATCCGCTTTTGGCAGATATTTCAAAAACACGAACGTGACACAAGACTTGGGGATCGCTCTTGACAGAATAAAGCAGGGCAGCTAAAATGCGGATGCTCCAAAGTTGACTTGGGGCGCATAATTGAAATGTGCCCAGCGTTTCCATTCCTCAAATCCTCAGATCCTTAAATTTTCCAAAGGAGGCTCCATGGACCTTTTCCAGGCACTCAAGACCCGCCGAAGTGTGCGGGCATTCACCGGCGCAAGGATCCCCGAAGAACAGATCCGCGAGATCCTCGAGTGCGGCACCTACGCTCCGTCCGCCCTCAACGCACAGCCATGGCACTTCATCGTCGTGGATGACCGAAAGATATTCCCCGACCTAATGCGGATCCATCCGTATATTTCCGCTCTTGCCAACGCCTCGCACGCGGTCATTCTCTGCGCAGACAAAGCCCTCGAACGCGCCCCCGGCAACTGGGTCTTGGACTGCTCTGCGTGTATGCAGAATATGCTCCTCGCAGCACATGGTCTCGGATACGGCGCAGTCTGGGCCGGAATCTACCCGAACCAAGAGAGAATGGCAAATTTTTGCAAGTACTTCCGCCTCCCCGACACGGTGGAAGCTCACGGTATCATGGTCGTTGGTATCCCGCAGGACCCGCTTCCCGTCGTTACGGATCGATACCAAGAAAGCAAAGTCCACCAAAACCAATGGTGACCCTGCCTCCTTTTCCGCTTCAGACCTAGTTTCGTCTCACATTTGGGCGCTCTTTCTTCGGAAAAAGAGCCCCAAACCAATCCTTTAAATAAATCAAACAAAAATTCAAGTTTTTCATTGTTTCCGTTTGTTTGTTTGTTTGTTCTGAAGAGACCGTCTTCTTGATTTTCTCATAAGCAGAAAACAAATCGTTCCGTTCTTTTGAGCTTTTTGTACTTCTCATTGAAAGATCGGAGCGTTTTTCCGGAGACTGGATTACCTATTTTTCTCATTCTCCCTCTTTCTTGAAAACGTTTTCAGCATGCGGCAGAAATTTGAAAAAAAAGAAAATTTTTTGCCGCAAACTCCTCAAATCCGTCTTGCGGAAAAGGCCGATCTCGATTAAACTCTCAAAGCATGAGGAATCAGACACAGATGATGATCCGTCCGTCTCGGGGCATTTTCATTCCGAATCGGTGCGCGTTCGTGTCTCTCTGTTCCGTCGGCTTTGCCGTTTTCAGCGGTCAGAGCCAGCCACTCACGGTCATTTCCCGAAATATCGGTCATTTTATCCTGGAGGTTCTATTTTATGTTAAATCGTATGTTGAATCGGACTGCGTGTGCCGGAGCGTGTCTCCTGTGTGCGCAGAGCGTCCTGATGGGCCAGTCGGTCTCCAAACAGGTCGAGATCGTTTTACAATACAAACCGGTGCAGGACGTCGAATACACGATCCCCTCGGACGAAGATTCCCAGTCATGCAAAGCCCGGAAGATCGAAGGCGGTCTGCGTGTCGTCGATGGCAACGGCATGACGCTGCGTGAAGTCCTCGACACGAACGACGACAAATCAGTTGATGAGTGGCGCTACTTTCTGAATGGGCTGGAAGTCTACCGTGAAAACGACACGAACGGTGACAAAAAGAAGGATCAGTTCCAGTGGTCCACCACCGCAGGAACGCGTATGGGGATCGACTCCGATGATGACGGAAAGATAGACCAGTGGAAAGTGCTCTCTGCTGCTGAACTGACGGCCGAAGTCGCTATGGCGGTCGCTTCCGGAGATGCCGCGCGCTTTGATGCGGTCCTGCTGACGGCTGATGAACTGAAAGAACTTGGACTTGGCGAGGAAAAATACGAGCAGATCAAGGCGAAACTCCTTGGGGCACGTGAAAAATTTGCCGCACTTGCAGCCTCAAAACCCTTCACAACAGCCGCCAAATGGACTCAGTTCAATAGTGTGCGCCCCTACTCGTATCCCGCAGGGACGGACGGGTCGGAACAGAACGTGGAATTCTACGAAAACGCTTCCGCAGTCGTTCACGAAGGTGAAAGCGACATTGAGATCGCCGTCGGTACCATGATCCGCGTAGGGAATGTCTGGAAAGTCATCGATGCTCCGATGATCGCCACCGCCGAAAACATCAATGAAGTCGCCGCGAACAACGTTTTCATTCAGTTCAGCACGAACGCAGCAGCTGCGGCAGCTGGAGGAACGGCACAGACCTCGGAAGAACTGACCAAACTGGATGAGCAGATCAACTTGGCGCAGACGATGGATGAAATGGCTGCACTTCACGCCAAACGTGCTGACCTGCTCGAATCTCTCGCGCAGAACGCTGGAAACGCCGAGGAACGCGCGCAGTGGATCCACACTCTCGCCGACGGCGTCACTGGCGCCATTCAGCAAGGTATCTATCCGGACGGTCCTGCGCGTCTGAAGGCCCTGCTCGATACGCTCAAGGAAAGCGAAGACGACAAAGCCCTCGCCGCATACGTCCAATTCCGCCTCATGTCTGCCGAGTACACCATCTCGATGATGAAAGCATCGGGAACTGGCTGGCTCCAGGTCCGTTCCAAATGGCTGGAAGATCTGGCCGCCTTCATTCAGGAGTATCCGGACGCCCAAGACACGGCCGAAGCGATGCTTCAGCTTGCGATGGAAAATGAAAACGACGGTACCGATGACAAAGCCCTCGCGCTTTACTCCGAGATCCTCACTAAGTTCCCGGAATCCACGAGTGCCGCCAAAGCCCAAGGCGCGATGACCCGTCTGGAATGCGTCGGCAAACCTCTTACCTTCACCGCTAAAGTCCTCGGGATGCAGGATAAACAGGTCAATCTCGCAAGTCTCAAAGGCCGTGTCATCGTCCTGCACTTTTGGGCCAGCTGGATGAGCGACGCTGCCCGTGAAATGGACAAACTCAAGGAGATCGCCGCAAAATATCCGCAGCAAGTCATCGTCTTAGGGGTCAATGTGGACGACTCGGCTGAAATTGCTCAGCAGTTTGTCGACACCAACCGCATGACTTGGTACCAGATGCGCGAAGACGGCGGAATGGAAAGCCGGCCGGCGAACGCGCTGGGGATCTTCAACATTCCGACCATTTTCGTCATCGGTGCGGATGGAAACGTCATTTCTCGCAATCCGCTGAGCACGGAACTCCTTCCGATCGTTGCGGAAGCCGCTAAAGCTGTGAAGGCTGTCGCTCCGGCTGCAAAATCGGAAAAATAGAAAGACGGAAAAATAGAAGATCCGCAGAGTACGCTGTACCTTGCACATGAACCTCTCCTTTTTTGGGGAGGTTCTGCGTTTCTAGTCATTTTTGATTTGGACTCAATGCAAAAAGTCCCGCATTCTTGGAAGGATGCGGGACTTCTTAGGTTTCATGCTGGAACTTTTAGCCGAGGTAGGCTTTCTGTTCCGTCAGGATCCGACGCACTTCCGTGAGGTTGACGTCACGGGCCGTACAGTTGGACTTCACCGCGACGGCTGCCGCGACACCTGCGGAGTGACCGGAGGACCAGCAGTTCGGGATGACGCGCAGAAGTTCCGACATGTCGGGCGCACCGCAAATAGTTCGGCCGGCCGTTAGGATGTTTTCGACGTTCTTCGAGAGAAGGCAGCCGTACGGGATCTGCCACCCGATGTGGTCACCTCCCCACGCGCCGCCGTAACCGACACAGGAATCGAATTTCTTCGCATTTTTAGCTCCCTCAAGCGTCAGCTCTTCGGTTCCCTCAATGACGCGGGTGATACGCACTCCCATCTGCGGCGCGGTCTCCAGAAGGAAAACTTCTTCGCAGCCTGGGGTATTTTTCAGCGTCACGTAGTTTTTCCAGATCTGACGCCGGTGATTCAGTTCCAAACGGGTCAGCTCGCGCACGTCCAGTCCGTCCGCATCCGGTCCGCCCATGTTCACCCAGTTGACGCCCTTGACCGGAGTGACGCTTCCGATGAGATGCCAAGGGACTTTGTGACCGGGCTGCGGCTTGATCTTGTCCAGATTGCCGAGGCGGCAGGGAAGTCCAATGTGGTAAAGCCGGCGAGTATACGCGCAGCCGCAGGTCGCGAAAACGTCGCCGTCGCCCGTACAGTCGATGACCTGCTTCGCAAGAATGGCGTGGGGACCAAGTTTCGTCTGAATGAGGATCCCCTTCACGACCGGATTGCCGGTTTTCGGGTCCGGATTGTCGTCGACGATGGAATCGATCGCCCAGGAGTGGAGGAAAACTTCCACATTGTCTTCCATGAGCATCTCGACGAGCAGGTATTTGTAGACCTCGGAATCGACAGTCGGATTGCGTCCGAATTCACGGTGGCAGATGCCGTTGGGGAGCGATTCGAGACGCTTCATCATTTCTTCACCGAGTCCCTGAACGACTTGGACTTTAGAGCCGTCCGGATTTTTGGTCCAGTGCCCGAGAATGTGAACGACGAGACCGCCGGTGGCCAGTCCGCCGAAGTGATTGTACCGTTCCACGATGGTGGCTTTCACCCCCGCACGAGCCGCCGCGATTGCAGCACAGCATCCGGCAGGACCGCCGCCGACGACCAGAACGTCCGTTTCACTGATGGTCGGGATCTCCGCTGCCGGACGCGTGACTTTACCGTTGGAGAACGTGCAGGGAACGGCTTCCGCTCCAGAGTATTCCGTGCCGCGTTTGGCGACTTTTTTCGTAACGAAATCTGCTCGAGTTTCGTTAGATTCCAGACTCATTCCGGCAGCCGCTGCGCCGAGACCGAGTCCTACGTTTTTAAGCCAGGAACGGCGGGTCAGTTCACTTAGTTTCATGGGGGGGGATCTCCTTGGAAAAATTTTTAAGGAAGGATGGATGAAATATCTGATTTTAGTATAACGTCATTCCCTCTTTTGTGCAAGGGGGGGGGAATTCTGAAAAATGCAAAATCGGTCTGAAAAAGAGAAAAAAGGTGCCTCTGAAAGTACGCACACAGGTACGCACACGGGGACGCACGCAGGTACGCACGCAGGTACGCACGCAGGTACGCACGCAGGTACGCACGCAGGTACACACGCAGGTACACACGCAGGTACGCACGCAGGTACGCACGCAGGTACGCACACGGGTACGCACGCAGGTACGCACACGGGGACGCACACGGGGACGCACACGGGGACGCACACGGGGACGCACACGGGACTTCACGTCAGAGGCGTTTTACGCGTTTCGTTTTTTCATGCGGAGGCGCGGAGAGTGCGTTTTTTGCACACTTTCACCGTTCTCTACTCACACCATTCGAGAGTCGGTCCATAGACGGCGATGGGGTCAGGACATTTCGCCTGGATCGCTGCGACAGAGGCTGCGGCGGTTTCAACTTCCGCTTTCGTAACGGCGAAACTAAAATCTAGCCCAAAATGTCGCGAGGCGTTTGGCTCAAGGACGGCGATGCGGCCGTTTTTCTGCTCAAAACTCCGCGTATTCGGGAAATTGATGCACGGTTCCAGGCCCGTCACGTAGCCGTCTTCCGCGGCATGCTGTGCTTTCCACTGGCAGAAGTAGGGGAACTCCTTCACGCTGAATCCCAGTGTCATGGCGAAATCGCCGTTGGGGTTTCGGAGCATCGTTTGGGTGTTTCCATTTTCATCCGCTGCAAGTTCATAGAAGAAGCACATTTCCGGTTCGCCAGTGACCGGTGCGTGATACTCCGGCGCCTGCGCGAGATTCTGTGCCGCCCACTGACATCGTGGAACGATGCGCTGGCAGGGGATCTCTGCGCGTGAACCGCCGTCTGCGACTGGCTGACCGACGTTGACGTGGTACAGAAGCTCAAATTCTGCCGGACGTGCCGAGAGATTCCGCACGGTGTCGTCCACGTGGAAAGCCGCGCCGTCAAATGGGAGCGTCAGGCAGCTTTCCAGCTCGAGCGAATTGAAGAAAAGGCGTCCTTCGTGCATGACGCCGATGAGTCGGATCTCGCGTTTTTCCGCGTCAAACTCCATTCGGACCACGTATGCCGGAGTGTTCTGGATGCGTCCGTGAAGCGGCCAGCGGAGCGTTCCGTTTTCGTTGAATTCCGGGGCGCCGTTGGATTCCAGACCGCAGCGGGCGACCAGTTCATTGAATCCGCGCAGCCACCCGAGACCGTCGGGCTGATCGAGTGGGACGTTTCGCGGATGGACGGGGAGCGGAACGGGAGATTCCCAGCCGACGCGGACCATCTTTTCTCCCTGACGGACCATGACGCGCCAGATCCCCATTCCGCGTGTCGGCATCACGCAGATCGAGAGGGTTGGATTGGAGAGCGTGAAAACTTCTACTCCGTCAGACGGCCCGCCGCGCATGATCTTGCGCTCGACGGAAACTCCGGGAAATTCCGGCGACGCCCACCGGGTCAGGTCTCCAGCCGCGGCTGCATCAAAACCGGCAGACTGATCTACCGTAAAGTATTCGAGGAAATCGTGTTTTGCGCTCATGAAAAACTCCTTCATCTTGATCGTTTTTGTGAGTAATGGGCAGGAAATGGATCTGAATGCTTTAATTATACTCGGAATGAACGGTTTGCGGAAGGTTTTTTCGGTCTTTTTTTAAAGAAAAAAGTAAAAAAATGCTCCCTCCGGCAGCCGTGTGCCCGTTCCTTCCGTGCGGCTTTCGTGCGGCTTTCGTGCGGCAGTGTTTTCTCTGGCCCGCTCCTGTTTTCAGCGGCAGGTTCACTGCGTTTTGTCGGAAGAGCTTTCTTTTTTTCGGTTTCGTGCCTGACGCACGACGAGGGAAGAAAGCGCAAAAAGTCCCACGACGTTCGGAAGGACCATCAGATTGTTGAACATGTCGGTCAACTCCCAGACCAAATCGTTTGAGAGACAGGCGCCAAGGAAAATGAATCCCGTCGCTAGGATGGAATAGACCGGGACGGCGCGTTTTCCGAAAAGGTAGGTGAAATTGATCTTCCCGAAGAGATTCCAGCTCAAGATCGTCGAAAATGCGAAAAAGAAGAGGCAGACCGCCACAAAGGAGGCTCCGAACGACTCTCCCATGATGTTGGAGAATGCGAATTGCGCCATGTTTGCTTTCGTGACTCCGGCTTCCGCTCCGTCTGCAAGGATCCCGCCGCCTGCGTAGAGGGTGGAAATGACGACCAGAGCCGTCATGGTCAAAACGATGAAGGTATCGACGAAAACTCCGATCATCGCGACGATGCCCTGCTCGTGCGGTGAGCTGACTTTCGCCATGGCGTGTGCGTGCGGCGTGGACCCCATGCCTGCTTCATTCGAGAAAAGTCCGCGTTTGACTCCCTGACTGATCGCGATCTTCAGAGCTGTCCCGAAACCACCGCCGATGATCGCGTGCGGTATGAAGGCGTAGCAGAAGATCATTCCGAACGTTTCTGGAAGATACTCTAGACGCTGGAAAAGGATGAAGAGACTGCCAAGAATGTAAAGGAGCGCCATCAGAGGAACGAGTTTTTCTGTGACCGCCGCGACTCGCCGGGCACCGCCGATAAAAACGAGCGCAGAGCAGAACGCGACCGCCGCTCCCATGCACCAGCCAGGGAAACCGAAGGCTGTTTGGCACGTTTCTGAAATGGCGTTGGATTGGACCATCGCACCCATGAAACCGAGTGCTAAAGTCGCTGCGACAGCGAAAGAGCCGGCCAGAAATCGTCCAAATGTTCCGTGAAAGGCCGTCCGAATGTAGAAAACGGGGCCGCCGTGAAAGGAACCGTCTTCGTGTACTTCGCGGGTCTCCTGTGCAAGCACGGCCTCCGCGTAGATCGTGGCCATGCCGAAGAATGCGATGACCCACATCCAGAAAATCGCGCCGGGACCGCCGATCAGGATCGCACCGCACGCGCCAACGATGTTTCCTGTGCCGACCTGGGCCGCGACCGCAGTCGCAAGCGCTTGGAAGGAACTCAGACCGCCCTCCTGACGTTTACCGTGTAAGGAAATGTTCCCGAAAACTTTCTTCATGCCCTCGCCAAAACATCGGACCTGAACGAACCGCGTTCGGATGGTGAAGTAGATCCCGATCCCCACAAGGAGGGTGACGAGAATGTAGTCGGAAAGGTAAAAATTGATATTTTGAACGATTTCGAGCAGTGACGGCATGGCTGGACCTTTAAAATTACGAAAATTTTTAGTGGATCGGAAGGAAACAAAAAATCGAATGCACCAAGAATTGGCTCTGAGAATTGGAACGTACAGAAAACTGCACACAGACGGATCTTAAGCGCTCTGTCCTTTTGCCTGAGAGATTCGGCACAGTGCCGTACACTGTACGTTGCCCCTTCGGCACCCGGTCGGTCCGGGATTCTCCAGAGAACCTCCATTTTCAGTCTTTGCGCCTTGAAATCGAAACACAAATTCTAAAAATTTCCTCGGTACACGATATAGTATACACAAAATCGTCTGAATGTCAAGGGGACGTCTTTCAAATTTGAGGAACTCACGGCACATTGTTTTCGCGAAAAGTTTCCGCTAAAAGAAAAAACGCCGTTTTCTTGTGAAAAACGACGTTTTTTTCAGCTTCAGTTTTTTTCAGCTCGAGTCGAGCGGATCAATAATTTTCCGCTTTCACTTCAAAGAACGCCTGCGGATGCGCGCAGACCGGGCAAACCAGCGGAGCTTTTTCGCCGTAGTGAATATGACCGCAATTGCGGCAGAACCATTTGTTTTCGCCGACGCGCTCGAAAACTTCGCCGTTTTCAATATTGGCGGCGAGTTTGCGATAGCGTTCCTCATGCGTCTTTTCGATCGCAGCGACAGCACGGAACTGGTACGCAAGCTGCGTGAAACCTTCCGCCTCGGCATCTTCCGCAAAACGGCGGTACATGTCGGTCCACTCTTCATTTTCGCCTGCAGCTGCAGCCAGAAGGTTTTCCAGCGTGCCACCAATGCCGCCGAGAGCCTTGAACCAGAGTTTGGCGTGCTCTTTTTCATTTCCTGCCGTTTCTTCAAAAATCGCGGCGATCTGCTGATAGCCTTCCTTGCGCGCGACGCTCGCGAAGTACGTGTACTTGTTGCGCGCCATCGATTCACCTGCGAATGCGTACTGCAGATTCGCTTCCGTTTTGCTTCCTTTGAGTTCCATTTTTTTCTCTCCTGTTCAGGATCTCTTTCATTGGATTTGGGTTGAAGTTCTTTTATTGTACCATTTTGAGAAAGGAAAGTCAAGTCCCTTCCTGCTGATTTTTTTAAATTCCAGATCTATTTTTCTGCTGGAGCGACCGTTTCGGCAATTTTTGCGGCTTCCAGTTCAATGCCCGGTGCGCGGTAATGGTACGTGTCGCTCCAGTACTGATTCCGATCCAGCGGATCCATCAGCGAGAAAAGGTCGATCACCGGAAGTTTCTCCGATCCCGCAGTCTTCCAGACCACCGCGTTGAGTTCCTGTGCCTGCGCGGTCATCGCCGGATCTTTCAGCGGCGTGGAAGTCGTAAGGTAAAGCCGAGCGTTCGGACACTTCGCACGAATGAATTTTACCGCCTGAGTGTAGGCGAATTCCCACTCCGTACGATCCGTCGTGAGGGAATGGAGCCCGTTGTTGAACGAAATGACGTCGTACTTGTCGGCACTCAGGACGAGATCCAGTTCCTGAAAATACTGCGCGTCCGTCACGCACTTGGACGATGCCCAGAACGAGACGTTCATCTTTCCGCGAAGTTTCTGCGTCACGTTCCCCTGGTACCCCGCGACGATCGAATCGCCGATGAGAAGAACACGCGGAAGGGCTTCATTCGTCGTGGAATTTGCGCGGAAATTGCTCCATTCGGTATTTTCGCGGCTGCGGGAAGTCGTTTTCGGCTGAAATTGAAGGTAAAGCGGCTCCTCGCCAGATACCGTCGGGATTTGGAAAACGGTCGGCGAAAAAAGGAGTAAACTAAATAAAAATGAAAGGAAAGTCGTTTTTTTCATATGAATACCCTGAATCGATCTTAAGGAAATAAAAAAAGGGACTCCAAGATCAGAGGTCTCCGATACCAGAAACTCTCTGATGGGGAGTATGGAGTCCCGAAATTCGTTTTATCACGCTTTTTCCGGCGTTTTTATCGAAAATGAAATAAAAATGAAAATGGACTCACTGGTATACGCGAACGTAATCGATGACGAAATCGCACGGGAAAATGGAATCATCGATGCCGTACACTCCGCCCCACGCACCGCCGATCGCCGTGTTCAGGATCAGGTAATGCGGTTTGTCGAACGGCCACGGATCGACTGGCCGGTCTCCACGGCGGTAGGTGAAGTAAAGCTGGTCATCCACGAAAAAGTCCATTTTCTCTTCCGTCCATTCCACAGCGTAGACCGCAAATCGGTCCTCGACGCCTTCAAGACGGATGTACGACCCCTTCGACGTGTGCTTTCCCTCGTACGGAGCGTGGACCGTCGCGTGGATCTGCGTCGGTTTGTATCCCACGTACTCCATGATGTCGATCTCTCCGCACTTCGGCCAGCCGATGTCTTTCCGGTTCGTCCCCAGCATCCAAATCGCCGGCCATACGCCGCGCCCTTTCGGGAGTTTCGCCGAGACCTCGATACGGCCATATTTCCACCCCGCGTGTCCTTCCGTCGTGATGCTCCCCGACGTGTAATCCGCTTTCTGTCCGTTTTCCTCAAACGGCTCGCGGAAACTTCGGATCGTCAGAACGCCGTCTTTCTGGAAGACGTTTTTTTCCCGTTCCCGTGTGTAGAACTGCGCTTCACGGTTACGCACGAAACCGTACTCGTACCCCCACTTTTCAGGGGAAGGCTGTCCCGTGCCGTCAAATTCATCGTTCCAGACCAATCGGAGCGTTTTCCCATCATGTGTCTGGATCGTCTGCGGGACACTGCCGTCTTTCGCTGTTCCGTCCGTTTTTTCAGCTGCGTTCAGTTCTGAAGCAGTAAAAAGAAAGCCGGAAAATAGGAACGCAAATAGGAATGTGCATCTTTTCATCATTCGTTCTCCTGAATTTTGAGGTGGGTAAAAGTGGGGCAAAAAACGAAAAAACCGAAACCGGACCGCGCCGCACATCTGCCGTTCCAGTGACACAGTCTATCCCATGAAGCGGACTGTCCCATGAAGCTGACTGTCCCATGAAGCTGACTGTCCCATGAAGCTGACTGTCCCATGAAGCGGACTGTCCCATGAAGCTGACTGTCCCATGAAGCGGACTGTCAGTCTGCAAAACTGTTCTCCGCAAGACAGCACGAGCAAAGCCCCTGAAAATCGATCGTCAGGTCCAAGATCTGAAATCCGTCCGGAATATTTGCTGTCGGAATGTGAAAATCTTCTCCGTCCGCACAGTCGATGTCCCACACTTCACCGCACTGGACGCAGATCAGATGGTGATGCGGTTCCATGAATGCGTCGTAGTGTGTCACTGATCCCGGATGATTCAGACGCCGAATGATCCGATGCTTCGAAAATGTGTCGAGGATCCGGTAGACACTCATACGGGAGACTGTCTGGTGTTCTGGATGCAGACACTCGTAAATCATGTCTGCGGTCGGATGATTTTTCATCGCAGCCAGTGTTTGATACACGATGAACCGTTGGATCGTTGCCGCCAGACCGTACTGGGCGCAAAGTTTACGAAATGACTGAAATTGAGGATCCTTTTTGGGCATACAACCTCCTTAGCAAAGGATGTTTTTCCTGAGAAATTTTGGATCGGGGGGTGCTTCAAGCGGAACGGTGATCCCGTTTCTAATAAAAGGAACCCCCAAACAAAAGACTCTGGAAAAAACTCAGGAATCAAACCAGAACTGCCGCCGGGTTGAAAGGGAGAATAGTTTGATACTGAGTAACTAACGGTATTTTATACTAAAATCAAGATTTTGTCAAGAGTGCATGAGGATATTTTAAAGAAATTTGAGAAAAAATGGAAAATTGGAAGAGGTTTTTGCAAAAAAATGTCTAGAATTGAAGAAGGGTGAGACCGACATTTGAGAGAAGGTCGGGGCAGAAACGCACGTCAAAAGGAAAAAATCGAGTCGTTCTATGGAATATTTGGGAAATCGGTGAAAAAAGAATGAAGTAAAATAGTCTTGAGATTAATTTTCTTTTGCGAAATATAATCAATTCTTGTGTCGAAAAAACGTCTGTTTCTTTTGTATTCAGAAAAAAGAAGAAATTTGCGCTCCCCCCCTCTTGACAGAAAGCAGAAATCTGCTATACTTTCATGCGTTCTGAGGGTGAGATGGAACGGCTCGCGTTTCGTTTCCTTTCAAAATGTTGGCAGTGTGGCTCAACCGGTCTAGAGTGTCGGATTCATAATCCGAAGGTTGTGGGTTCAAGTCCCACCGCTGCTATCTTCAAGGTCCGTTTTTTAGCGGGCCTTTTTTTTGGTCTTAGTGTTTTTCAATGGCCGAATTTTGCGGTTTGGGCAGTCCTGCATGGTCCCGCAGAGAAGAGCCGGTCCAGGGTCGGTGAGAAACGGAAACGGAGAGCGGGAATGGAGATCGGAGTTAGAGATGAACGTTCTTTCTATTCGGAATATTGAGCAGAACCTTCCGGAGATCACGCGGCGTCTCGTGGAGACTTGCACGGACTTGAAGGAGATCCAGCATCTTGGTCCGTGTCCCATGCCGACGCACAGTGTGGCTGTGGAGATCCTGGACGATCTTTTTGAGGTCCTCTACCCAGGTTTTGGCAAGCGGAACAATCTGCACCTCGGAAATATTACGTACTTTATGGGAGAGATCTTGGACCGTGTTTTTGAAAAGCTGGCCGTCCAGATCACGCTTTCCCTTTGCCACACGACGGAATGCCAGCCGCAGGACTGTTCCGGAAAATGTGATCTGAGTTCCCGAAGCGAAGTGGTCCAAAGCGGTCAGGAAAAAGCGCTTGCGTTTTTGGATCGTTTGCCGAAGATCCGCGAGGTCCTGAAAACGGATGTGCAGGCTGCCTATGCCGGCGACCCGGCGTGCCGTTCGTACGCGGAAGCGATTTTTTGCTATCCGGGATTGAAAGCCATTACGGTTTTTCGGATCGCGCATGAACTTCATCTGCTCGGCGTGCCGCTCATTCCGCGCATGATGACCGAGTGGGCGCACAGTCTTACTGGGATCGACATTCACCCTGGCGCGACGGTCGGTCCTTACTTTTTCATCGACCACGGAACGGGTGTCGTCATCGGCGAGACGTGCGAGATCGGCGAGTGGGTCAAGCTCTACCAAGGTGTCACGCTTGGGGCGCTGAGTTTTCCGACTGACGAGACCGGCCAGCTCGTGCGCGGTCAGAAGCGCCATCCGACGATTCGGGATCACGTCGTCATTTACGCCAATGCGACGGTTCTTGGCGGCGAGACTGTCATTGGCGAGAATGCCGTCATTGGCTCCAGCGTTTGGGTCACGCAGTCCATTGCCCCCAACACGACGGTCTTGATGGAAAAACCGAGCCTGAGGATGCGTGGGCAGTAGGTTTTTTGAGTGCAGTTCAGAAACGAATGGGGCAGATCCATGGAACGGTCCGAGAGACAGAATGTGCGGGATTATTCATCAGCTGATCGGAAAGAGCGGAAAGAGCTGGCAGAGCGTCTGTTGGCGGTCATGGACCGTCTGGGGCAGATCGCGGTCGCGTTTTCCGGCGGTGTGGACAGTTGCGTGCTTGCGCGAGCTGCGGTCGAATCGGCGCAGAAAAACGGCTGGCCGACGTTCGCAGTGACGGCAGAAAGTCCTTCGATGCCTCGTGAGGATCTGGAAGTGATCCGGAAGAACGCGCATGAGATCGGGATCTCGCACCAATTCGTCCGTACGGAAGAGCTTGTGCTCGCAGAGTACCGTGCAAATGGGACGGACCGATGCTTTCACTGTAAGCGGCACATTCTGGAGCGGCTGAAGGAAACGGCTCGAAATGCCGGATTTGCGCTGCTTGCGGAAGGTTCCAATGCAGATGACCTCCACGATTTTCGTCCTGGTTTTCGTGCCGTTCAGGAGCATGGGGTGCGCAGTCCGCTGTGTGATGCCGGTCTGACGAAGGAAAACGTTCGGGAACTGGCGCGCTTTTGGAACCTTTCCGCTGCCGAGAAACCCTCGACGCCGTGTCTGGCGACTCGGATCGCGTATGGGCTGGAAATTACGCAGGAACGGCTCGCGCAGATCGAGTTTGCGGAAAACTGGCTTGCGGAAAAAGGAGTCTCGCCGCTGCGTGTGCGTCTTCATGAAAACGGCCTTGCCCGGATCGAAACGACGGCAGAGTGGTTTTCGTTTCTGACGCAGCCGGAGCTCCGAGAGGAAATGCTCGCTGAGTTCCGAAAAGCCGGCTTCACGTGGGTGAGCCTCGATCTGGCCGGCTACCAGAGCGGCTCGCTGCTTCAGGCCGTCAGAGGCAAACCGAAAGTCTGACTGGATCCTCACATAAAAAACTCCGCGGCATCCACGGATCGAAACGGCGGCACGGCCACCCGAAAAGGATGTGCCGTGCGGTACGGATCCCGATTTAGAATTTGACCTTCACGTAAACCGGGCAGTGGTCGGATTCCGACGGAGCGTGAAGGACTTTTGCGTCCAATACTTCGACGCGGTTTCCTTTCGGGACCAGAATGTAGTCGATCTGGATCCGCGGCTTATTTGCGGGGAATGTGAATGCTTCGGGGCTGAGGCGATCCCAGTTTTTGAAGAACGCCTGCATGACCTTCGAGTCGGGCATTGCGTTGAAGTCGCCGCAGAGAAAGACCGGCTTGGTGAATTTCCTGGCTTCCGCCTCAATGATCGACGCAGATTCCATCCGGTCGGCTTCCGTCAGAGAAAGGTGCGTGTTGAAGAAGACGAACGTTTCAAATTCGGAGACCTGAAGCACACGGCGTTCTTCTTTACCGGGGAGCGGCACGGAGTATGTGCGGAGCGGTTCGGTTTTCGCGAGTGTGGCGATGCCGTATTTGCCGCCCTGAAAATCGATCGCAGGTGCGAAAAACGCTTTCATGCCGACGGTTTTTCCGAGTTCCTGCGGAATGTCGCGATTTCCGCATCGGACGGAATTCTGATCCAGTTCCTGGATCCCCGCAATGTCGGGACTCAGTGTGCGAATGACTCCGGCGGGACGTTCCAGATCGACGTCCGGCGCATTCAGACCGCGGCCGTTTCGGACATTGTACGAGAGGATCAGAAGCTCTTCCGCCATGGCGAAAGAAGCACAAAACGTGAGGATCAGCGCCCAAAACGCAGAACGAAACCAAATTTGACCCATTTTTTATCCTTTCATCAGCTAAAGGCAGGAAAACGCGGAGCATTACCGACGTATCGCGCAGGCAAAGTCCTGAGCGCCTCGGCAGATCCTAAAATTTCCTTCATTTTACTCTGTTTGGATGAAATTTCAAGCGGTCACATAACTAAAAATCGTCTTTTGGACCAAAAATTTCAGAAAAATTTTCCCAGAGTTCTCAGCCGGCGCGTTTTCATCCGGTCAGGACTCGATCCGTTTTTAGGAGCAGAAAGCAGGCACATTCCATGGTAGACCGATCCGGACCGCGTGTCCAGAAAATGTTTGGACAGATCGCAAAGCATTATGATTTTCTGAATCATTTCCTCTCCGGAGGGATCGACATTTTGTGGCGTCGTGCCGTCGTGCGGCGCGTCAAGCCGGCCCTGGATCCCGAGTCCCGCATCCTTGACGTCTGCACAGGAACGGGAGATCTGGCGCTCGCGTTTTGGAAACGCTGGCAAGTCCCGGTCCTCGCGACAGATTTTACTCCGGAAATGCTTGAGATCGCCAGGAATAAACTTGAGAAGGCCGGGATCTCTGCCGATCAGATCGAGCTTGCTGAGGCGGATGCGTCTGCGCTTCCTTTTCCGGACAGGTCGTTTCAGATCGTGAGTGTTGCCTTTGGACTGCGAAATATCGAGGACACAAAAAAGGGCCTTTCCGAAATGGTGCGCGTCTGCGAGTCGGGGGGAACGGTCGCGATCTTGGAATTTTCGACGCCGACTTTCCCTCCGTTTCGGTGGATCTACCATTTCTATTTTCGGCACATTCTTCCGCGGATCGGGCAGATGACGGCTAAAAATCAGTTTGATGCGTACTATTATCTTCCTGATAGCGTTGGCGAATTTCCCTGCGGAAAGGCTCTCGCCAAAATGATGGAAGACGCTGGTCTTTCCGAGGTGCGTTTTTTCCCGATGACGTTTGGGATCGCGACTCTGTACACGGGTGTTCGGCCGCAAGACGCGGAGTTGGGGCCGCAAGACGCGGAGTTGGGGTCGCAGGACGCGGAGTTGGGGCCGCAAGACGCGGAGTTGGGGCCGCAGGACGCGGAGTTGGGGCCGCAAGACGCGGAGTTACAGAACGTTCCGAGCAGGAGTGAATGAAAAGACTTGAAGGCCATACGCGGAGAAAACGTGAGAAAACGTGAGAAAACGCAAGAAAAAGCGGAGAGGGATGAAAATTCCACGCAAAATTCCAGTGGACCTCCTTTTCAAATTCTTTACGTATGGTATGATAAAATAGAGTGCGAGTCCGTCGGCATTTCCGTGTTTCTGTCGAGGGAATTTGGCTCGCAGAGTCCGAAATGATAGTGTAAGGCATTTCGCCGTCAGTGGATTTCGAATGGAAAAAAATCGAAGATCAATGCGAAACGTTTTTAGTAAAACGAAATTTCAAGAGCGCATTTCCGAATTTCGGAGTCTTTTTTTATCCTTCTGGAGCGGTTCTTTCGTTCCGTTCCTTCGACAGCTTTGCACATTTCGCTGGTGGGCATCGCGAACGTGGAAATTCAGGGTCCAATTTCTCACTGTTTCTGCGTCATGTATTTTGCTTTTACTTTCGTGTCTGCTATGGTGGAACTGGGAGACCGAGCACGCTCTGCTTTGCAGCAAATTCATGCGTATGCAGCTTTTTGGACCGCAGGAACTCGTTTTTCTTCCGGAGTCGGGGAATGGGACTGAGAAACTTCATGATGGAAATGGACGTCCCTGCCGATTTCACATTGAAATGCGCCAGCCGTACGGGGACGCGATCCCGAATGTGCGGATCGAAGCAAGACTTCAGAAGCCGAACGGTGATCCTTTTTGGATCTATTCTGACCGGACAGGTCCTGATGGAACTTTTCACCTTCCGTTCCCGCAAATACAGCTTTCGGAATGGGAGGTGCTTAATATTTGCGCGATCGATGGAGGAAAGCGGACCGAGTTTCAGACGCTGCTTCCCACACGCAAGCTGGAGGTCACAGAGTCTTTGGAGTCTTCGGAGTCTTTGGAGTCTTCGGAGTCTTTGGAGTCTTCGGAGTCTTCCGGAGCTGCGGGAGTTTTTCAAGATGCGGACGCATTTTCTCATTTTGAGCCGGAGCTTCATGATGAAACGTTGAAGTCTTTCTGTTCGCGGTACGAAATTCGGCGGGAGGAGCGGTCTCAAGATCCGAGCACTTGGTTCCAATTGGAAAGGAGGTGTCTGGAGGGAGAGTTCCTTTCTGCGAGAGTGTTTTCCACACAGGGGAAGTATCATCCAGTCTTTCTTGGCGTCTGGCAGAATGGCGTTTTGCTGGTTGGCCGTCCTGTTGCGGCAAACAAAAAAGGACGTGAAGTTTCTCTGAAGCTGCCTCCTTCGCTCCATGGTCCGCTCACGATCTTGCTCGTGGACTGCGCGTTCTCTCCATCTTCGCAGCCAAAGGTCCTTCAGCATGAACTGGTTTGGTGCTGTACTGCCGGCGATGCCGAGAGTCAGGCTAGGCAAACTAGAAAGATCCGGAACTGCCGAAAACTTTATGAATTGGCGGAAGAACGGAACACTCCCGAGTTCCGGGAAAATGAACAGATGATGGAATTTCTGCCGATGGATCTGAATGATCCGCCAGAACTAGCCTCATCGACGTCTGTGTCTCCTGAGCAAGTCTCTCTGCCGACAGACGCGGCGACGATCTCCAGTCTCCTTGATACTGCGGATCAGCTGCTTGCCTGTTCGCTTGCGGGAAATATTTCCGAAAAAGACGCATTTTCCGCTTCGGAGCTGGAAAGATTCCATGCCGTGCTGGAACTTCTTGATCCAATTGCGTTTGACATTTCGGAGAGTGCCGTTCGGAATGCCGGGCAATTCACCGTTCCTGAACGGAGCCTCTGCGGTCTGATGGAAAAGGCGCTCGAGATCCAGTCTGCGGTCATCAACCGTGCGTATGGCGAGACTCGTGAAAATCAGATCTATTTGCCGCATCTTCCGGTCATTTTTGACAGTTTGTCGGCCCCGGAAGCGAGCCTCTATCGTTCGGAAATGGAACGGTTTCGTAAAGAAACGCTGGTGCGGATCAAGCAGCGGTCCCTCATTCTCCTGTGTTCTGCGATCGGTCTGTTTTTGCTGATACTCCTGACTGTTTTTTTGCGATTTTCGGATGGAAAGCCTCGGCTTTTTTCGCTGCTGTGCGTTCTCTTCGTCCTCGTGCTTTCGTTCCATCTTCTGCGAAGATCCGATGTGGAGCGCTATCCGGAAAACGTCGAGTACTCGATTTTTGCGGGAGTCGGAGACGCCATCCAGAAAGACGCAAATCAAGAGGACCGTCAGAAAGACGGCTCGCAGCAGAACGTTTTGCCGGCGGAGCCTGAGACCTCAAAAGACGGGGAGAGAATGGGCGTTTAGATCCGTGAGTTCGGGAGCTTGGGATCTCTTAAAAAAGGGACTATGTATTTGCGGCACGGTCCCTTTTTCATTCGGCAGAGGCATTACGACTCTCTGTGCCCTTTAATTTTCCAGCTCTGCAAAAAGCCACGTGGAAAGGTAGCGTTCACCGCAGTCTGGAAGGTGGGCGACGATCCGTTTTCCGGCAAATTCCGGTCGTTCTGCGAGCTCAAGAGCGGCTCGAAGCGCAGCTCCGGAAGAGATGCCGATGAGCAGACCTTCGGTACGTGCTGCCTCGCGGGCAGTTTTTCCCGCGTCTTCCGAGGAAATGGTCAGGATCTCATCGAGAAGCTCGCGGTCTAGGACTTTCGGCACAAAATTCGCTCCGATCCCCTGGATCTTGTGCGGCCCAGCTTTTCCCTCAGAAAGGAGAGGGCTTTCTTTCGGTTCGACGGCGGCGATCCGGATGTTTGGATCCCGCTTTTTCAGGAATCTACCCACCCCCGTGATGGTCCCGCCGGTCCCGACCGCCGCGACGAAAGCGTCAAGCTGTCCTTCTGTGTCCTGCCAGATCTCCCATGCGGTCGTTTTGCTGTGGATCGCCGGATTGGCCGGATTTTCAAACTGCTGCGGAATGAACGCGCCGGGGTTGGCGTCTCGGAGTTCCTGGGCCTTGCGGACGGCCCCTTCCATCCCTTCTGCGCCCGGCGTGAGAACGATTTGGGCTCCGTACGCCTGAAGAAGTTTGCGGCGCTCGATGCTCATCGTGTCGGGCATGGTGAGGATGAGCGGGTACCCTTTCACAGCTGCCGTTAGTGCCAGACCGATTCCCGTATTGCCGCTGGTCGGCTCGATGATCAGTGCTCCGGGTTTCAGGGCGCCGGACGACTCTGCCGACTCGATCATCGCGGCTGCGACGCGGTCTTTGGAGCTTCCGCCGGGATTAAAGGACTCCAATTTCACCAAAACTTCGGCCTTGCCGGAATTCATTTTCCGGATCCTCACCAAGGGCGTGCCGCCGATGAGGTCCGTGATCTGGTCTGCAATGCGCACCATTCAGATTTCTCGCTTTCTTCTAAGAGGATCCACACTTTTCGGAGGAGATCGCGAACAAGTGTGAGTTAATTTCCTTCTTCCTGTTCGGTTTTTTCCTGTTCAGCTTCAGCGGCTTTAGCTTCAGCGGCTTTAGCGTCCGCGTTTTCAGTATTTTCGGCGATTTTAGCGGCTTCGGCAGTTTCGGCAGTTTCGGCAGCTTCGGCAGCTTCGGCAGCTTCAGCAGCTTTTTCTGCGGCTTCCATCTGTTCCGGCGTCATGGGTTGAGAGTAGCACGTTGGCCGAAAATGCTCCCGGCAGCCGCCCGATCCCAAAAGGACTCCAAGAACGGCAAAAACGGCAGAGAACCGTCCTGACCAGCCTTTACGTTCAGGGGTTCGCAGTGCATCGAGACGCGCGTCAAGTTCGTCTCGGTCCAGTTTTGGAAATGGTTCGTGCATGGAAGTCTCCGAAAAATTGAACAAAATGGGAACCGAAAGTTTACCTTTCAGGCCAATTCACTCACATTTTATTCGATTTCGGAATTTTCGCAAGCCTTTTACCAAATTTTTCTCCTTGATTTTAAAATTTTTTCCGAAATTTTAAAAGAAATGAGGGTTTCAGATCAAATTGGAAAGGAAGCAAAATGCAGTTCAAGACGATCGTGCGGTCAGAACATCTGAATCATCATGGAGTGCTTTTCGGAGGTTACCTGCTTCTGTGGGTGGACGAATTCGCGTACATTGCGGTCCTCGAGGACTTTCCCGGAATTCGATTCGTGACGCGCGGAATGACAGCTGCGTCGTTTGCGCAAAGTGTGCAGAACGGCGCGATCCTCACGTTTGACGTGACGCAGAGAAAAAAAGGACGCACTTCTGTGACTTACGGCGTAGAGATCTCGGCACGCGGCATGGATTCTTCGGAGTGTCGGCACGTTTTCGATACGCAGATCACGTTTTGTGCCGTGGATGAGAATGGGAACAAAATGCCGCTTCCGGAAATTCACCAAAAACTCCATCCTGCGTGCGCAGTCTGCCGCAGTTGAACGTCTTTGGCGAGAATGAAGTTCTTAGTCTGTCAGTTCATTTTAGCTTTCCGCAGTTCAAGCAGCTGCCAGCCAAGGAAAACGTTGGCGCTGAGCGAAAGCAGAAGCAGGAAGATCGAAAGCGTCAGCGCTCCCCACGGACGGCGGATCGGTTCCGGAGCACTTTCCTGGCGCTCGGACGGCTCCTCCTTAACGGAAATGTACCGGCTCTCGGCATGATCCTGCTCTGTGCGTGCCCCCTGCCCCTGCTCAGAGACGTTTTGTGCAGAACGGGCATCCTGTGCTGTTTGGGGAGTTCCGCGATGGACGAGCTCTTCCGCATTCGCAAACTGGACCTGCGGCGGATCTGCAAGCGGCTGCGGCTCGGCATGCGTTTGAGGAAGCGGATCCGGGATCGACAGCTCTTTCGGTTCAGAAACAGGTGTCTCTGCGTAAGGTGCTGAGGCGGGGATCTGCGTGGGGAGCTGAACGGGAACGGGAGACGCCTGCGTCATTTCGGGCACGATTTCCGGCGTTAACGTTTCAGAGACCGTTTCCTGCAGGGCGTTCGGAGGAGCGTCTGCGAGTGTTTCCGGTAGGGCGTTCGAGTCGGAAAACGGTGCGTTTTGGGTTGACGGTGCGTTTTGAGTTGACGGTGCGTTTTGAGTTGACGGTGCGTTTTGAGTTGACGGTGCGTTTTGAGTTGACGGTGTGTTTTGAGTTGACGGTGCGTTTTGAGTTGACGGTGCGTTTGCAGAGACCGCAGACTCCGCACTGTCTGGCGCCGTTGGATCGGGGACGGCCGTTTGTTGGGGATCCTGTGCCGCGGTCATTTGCGCAAGCTGGTACTCAAGGAGCGTATTTTCGAAACGAAGCACCTCCGCGTAATCCGGGCACACCGACACTTCCGCCCAATGCACACCCGCATGGTGGAACGGTACCAGACTAAAAAGGCAAAGGAACCAAATATTCATCGCATACTCTCCATGAAATCGATTTTTCTTCTTTCCTATTTTACCAAAAAAAGAAAAGACGTCAAGCGTTTTCTAGTTGAAATTCCGATTTTTTTGAAAAAAAAGTTCATCAAAAAATCAAAAAAAGCCCATCTGGAAGCGGAGTACTAATTGAAAAGCGGCTCTTCCGGCAACTGCGTACCGATCTAGGTTCCGATCTTACCACTGAGAGCACTGAAAAGACGCAGAAACACACTGAAAAGAAAGAGGAAAAAAGAAAGAGGAAAAAAGAAAGAGGAAAAAAGAAAGAGGAAAAAAGAAAGAGGAAAAAAGAAAGAGGAAAAAAGAAAGAGGAAAAAAGAAAGAGGAAAAAAGAAAGAGGAAAAAAGAAAG